>DATBXH010000634.1:0-2138 GCA_036514375.1 Bacteroidales bacterium
CAAATATCCTGCCATTGCAAGGGATATTTCTTTCTGGGTGGATAATCTTTCCATCAATCATGAAGGAACCTGGGATCTGCATAACAGTTTCTGTGAACTTTGCCGTGATATTGGGCAGGATTTAATAGAAAGCATTTCACTGATTGATACGTATTCCGTTCATAGTAAAACTTCGCTTGCCTATAGAATAATGTACCGCTCCAACGATAGAACATTGCTGAACGATGAAGTGAATAACATTCAGGAAATGCTTCGGAACAATGTCACCCGGTTATTGGGTGTAGTTTTGCGATAACTGTAAAACTTAAAAATTATTGATAAAGAAGGAAGCAGTTGAACTTCGTATTGGTAACTGCTCACTTCTTTTCAGCTAAATTTGTTCTAGTCAATTAAGTTTCGTTAATTTGTTTAGACCGAAATACCTTAATTAGGACACAATGGATAATAAAAAGTCGATATCTTACAATTGATGAAGAAAGTAAAATAAAACTTAATTTTGTTGCGTTTCTTCTAATGTCTAGTCAGGATTGAATGAGAATAACATCCGCCCCAACAGAATACTTTGGCGGTCATTATAATTAAACCCCTTTTGCCATGAAAAAAGCGATCATTATTGGCGCTACTTCCGGTATTGGAATGGGTCTGGCCAGGATGCTGGCAGCTAATAGTTATAAAGTAGGTATTACTGGAAGACGTCAGAATTTACTATTGAATCTTAAGAACGAAAATCCTGATCAGTTTATTGTTAAAGCATTTGATGTGTCTGATACGTTAAATGTTACAAAGAACTTAGACTCACTTACAGTTGAAATGGGTGGACTCGATTTGCTCATTATTAGTTCCGGTTATGGCGATATTAATGCAGACCTGGATTTTAGGATCGAGAAACAAACTATTGATGTTAACGTTAGCGGGTTTACTGCTGTTGCTGATTGGGCCTTCAACTATTTTGCCCTTCAAAAGCATGGTCATCTGGTTGCTATTACTTCTATAGCCGGTCTTCGAGGGTTTAGAGATGCTCCTGCATATAGTGCCACAAAATCCTATCAGATAAAATATTTGGAAGGGTTACGGCAGAAGGCTTGCAAACATAAGTACCATATTGATGTTACCGACATCCGGCCAGGTTTTGTGAATACAGCCATGGCTAAGAGTGATTTTATGTTTTGGGTGGCACCAGTTGAAGAAGCCGTTTGTCAGATATTTAAAGCTATTAAACACAAGAAAACAGTTGCCTATATAACCAGACGATGGACAGTAATTGCTCTGTTGTACAAATTGATCCCAAGGCAATTATACCAATACGCTTGATAATTATAATTTTTGAACCTTAAAATTTTTGATTTTCATGTGATTCGTTACAGTTCTAAACCCGAAATATCCTTTAAGATATGGATTGGTATCATTGTAATCAAACAATAATTCCCCATTGAACAAGTATTTAACATTCGAATCCTGGACAATAATTTCAATGGTGTTCCATTTATTAGGGATGATCAGATGGGACGAATCCGTATATTCCTTGATGATGTCAGGCCGCATGGTTTTGTTCTTGAAACTTTGAAAATCACCATCATACTTTCTGAAACGGGTTGTCGAGTTGCTGTTTCCCCCATAACCAACATAATATTGAGTGAGGCTGTAATATCTGCCAAAAGTCCCGTTCCGCCATTTTGATCTGGCAAAGAAATTGTCGGGGTTTTCAGGATCGTTTGCCATCCAGAAACAGTTTAGATCGCTTACCCTGTCATATCTTCCGTTATCTTTTATAACCATGACATCATAAGTTATTCTGAGATTTGCTTCAAGCGGTTGGTCGTACCACAATGTCAGTCCTTTTGGGGAGATGATTTCAAGTGTATTGTTTTCGGTTTTAAGTACTGCAGAGTCAGACTCCGATTCTAATGTCCAGTTGGAAAGTCCGTTTGTAAAATTATCACTATAAAGAATATCCTGACACATCGAAGGCTCAATGAATCCAAGGATACATGCCAAAAAGATTGTTGTTCTTTTCATCTGATGTGAGCTCAAGTTTATTTACCAGATTTTAACTCTTAAACTGTCCGGTTGCCAAAGCGCATCTCCTTTTTTTATCCCAAATGTTGCATAAAATTCAGGAATATCCATGAGTGGCCCAT
>DATBXH010000635.1:0-3696 GCA_036514375.1 Bacteroidales bacterium
TCGACCTTTGTAATCAATGGTTTTCCTAATGTAAATCCGGATAGACATAGTGTAAATCCTCCAAGAACATAGATTGTCCATTTTTTCCAACTACTGGTTTGCGTATCCACATCCTTGAACTTGAACCAAATCCACAAACAACCACTGATGATTAAAATATTCCGTCCAAGGGAGATATAAGGCGATACTTTCAAGAAAGATCCCATACATCCGCAATCTTCAATCCCTCTGAAAAAGAAAGCATAAGAAAACAAAACTGTAAAGACCGAGGTAATAGATGCGGCAAAAAAAGCTGTTGTCCTCGGCTGAATATTTAGCAGTAAACAAAGACCCAATATAATTTCGATGGATGTAATAATTGGAGCAAACCCTCCCGCCCATCCAAAACCATAGGAACCGATTAAGGTCGAAAAACTTTGCGAATCTATTACTTTTAATGCTCCGGAAGTGATGAAAACAACTCCCACAATGATCTGAACAGCCAGTCGTACAATGTTTTTCATATTGAATCGGAATTTCAAAATTTTTTGACAATAATAACCTTCCAGTTAAGTAAAAATAGAAAAATTATAAAAGACATAGCCACCACCGTGAGTTGGGATAGGTGTACACGGAAATAAAAAATCTTGAGAATGGTTCAGGGATGCCTAAAAAACTAAGAGGTAAATATGCATGTATCCCTCTTATTAGTTAGGTTTTATGCGTATTGTGTTTTGGTGGATTCGTCTCTTTAACCAGCGTTCTGGTAAATGGTTTTCGCATACGTTTTGCAACATTTGTTATAATTTTTGCAGCATTTGTTATAGGCACCCCATACCCGAGAGACGTAACTTTGATATAGATCAAACCAAAAAACAACTGTTTGGTTTACTAGCATTTGTTTAACTATTTAATTCTAATTTAATTATTTAAACATGAAAAAACTACTATTGCCATCAGCAGTAATTCTGCTGTTGCTCGCAGGCTGCTCGAAAGAAGCCTCGAGCCCGGATGCTAAATCCAAAAGTTTAAAAGCTACCAACTATTACCAGGCATGGACTGCAGGTAGTGGTAATATGAATGCCCAGAATCTGGGGAATGGTCATTACACAGTTAGCTGGAGTAATGTTGGCGACATTGTTGTAGGTGCAGGTTATAACCCCTGCAATAATGCTACTATGAGCTGGACCGGAAGTGCCAGCAATGCCCAGTACTTTGGCGTTTACGGATGGCTGTCGAGCCCGCTGACAGAATATTATATCGGACGTGGGGGCGGACAAAGTGCAGGTACCTATAGCACTAGCAAAGGCACGTATACCTTAAATACCGTTGCCTGCAATGGGGCCAACATTAATGGTAATGGGCCTTTTACGCAGTTTAACTGTAGTGGAAGTGGTTCAAGTCCAATTAATATGGGAGAACACTTTCAGGGATGGAAAAACCTTGGCAAGCAGGTTAATACACAAAACTATTGTATAGTGGCTGTAGAAGCCTGGAACAGCAGCGGTAGTGCCGACGTAACCGTAGGAGGTAGCAGCGGTGGAGGAACTGGAGGCGGTACTGGCCAGATCACGCTCAATTCGTGGCAGTGCAACAACCACAGCAGCGGCCTTAACATATGGAATGGCGGTGTAGGCAGTTGGACTAATGGCGCATGGATTGAATTCAACAGTGTTAACCTTTCCGGTAAAACAGGGATTAATTTGAACCTGGCTACTACCCAAAGCGGTCAGTTTGCTATTAAGATCGACAGTAACAATGGTACTCAGATTGGTACACTGGGCTATGGTTCAACAGGCAGTTGGAGCACTTATCAGAATAAATCGACCAGTATAAGTGGCAGCGGAACGCACAATCTTTATATTGTTTGCACCGGTGGAGCAGCCAATGTAGGAACCATTTCGATTTATTAAGTTAAAATTATAATGAACCCCTTCCTCTAAGAAGGGGTTTTTTTATGCATTTTAATGAAGATTAGAGGAATTTGTTATAACAAGAATCATTTGCCCCTACACACCCTAAAACCCTGATCGGGTCCTTTACCATTTGCCTGATAATAAGCCTTAAACGAAGGTGCACAGCAGAAGTCGCCTCCTATCCAGCCGCCACCTTTCCAGGTTCTGCCTTGAGGATCGTCCGGACCACTGCTATTGTGCCAATCCCAGCACCATTCTCTGACATTGCCAGACATGTCGTAAAGACCTAATTCGTTAGGTTTTAAGCAACCTACATATTTTGTCTTATTGTTATTGTTCTGCAACACTGACCAGGACCAATATCCAGATAAATATTTATCGCCGGAGTTTTGCCAAAACCATCCTACTTCTTCAACTTTATCGCTACCGCTGTAGGTATAGCTTTTGCTTAACTGGCCTCCACCGGCTGCATATTCCCATTCTGCTTCGGTAGGCAAACGGTAACCATTAGCTCCTTCATTAATTGTGACAGTCCATTTTAGGCTGTCGAGAAAATCTTCGTTGTTAGAGTCTTTTGTGTTTTTATCGATATTGTAATATGGTTTTAAGTCATCCTTAAGGCTTCTTTTATTGCAATATTCAATGCAGTCGTACCAACTCACAGTTTCAACCGGCAAATTATCTCCTTTAAATTTGGAAGGATTATTTCCCATTACCTCTATCCATTCTTTCTGGGTTACCTCGTATTTGCCAATGTGAAAGTCAGATAATGATATGTTTTTTTCATAGTAATTTGACTTTGTGTTTTGAAATGTTCCGCCTTTGACGAATACAAATTTATCTGGCTCCTTTTTCGAACAACCGTTAGCAGTAACTAAAGCTGCAATTATATATAGATATAGTAGATTTCTCATTTAAATAATCTTGTTTTACAGTTCATAAATCTCTTGTGCTCAAGATAACAAAAATATATTTTATTGTGTAATGACCATACGTCGCTTTGAAGACTCCTATAGAATGTTTTTCATATCTTAAACCATTGAAAATAAAAGGCCGGCAAACTTCACAGCTACCGGCCCTGATGATATTAATTGAATTGTAAGGTAACGATTACCATACTGTGGCATTAATGTAACCACTCTTATTACTATATGCCTCGATCGCAAAGATCTGGAGGTTGTTGCTACCCATGCTACCCATTTTGCTCTTCCAAGCATTCATGTGATTTGCAATGGTGATAGAATGGCTTGAACCTGTACCAGAGCCTCCCCATTGACTCATATACTGCCAAAAAGTTGCAGTACCAATAATGGAAGGCTGGTTTACTTGCTGATGCTTCCATAAGCCATATGAATGCCCATCACTGGTTACGGTTCCAACATTTGTTGCGGCATAGGTAATAGAACCCAACTCACAAACGTAATATTCAATAAGTGGGCTTGTTGTCCAACCATAAACACCGACAAAGTTATAGCTACCGCTAAGGGCACCGATATTATAGCCGATAGTTTTGGTAGATGATCCAGGATTCCATCCTTTACCGGCTACTACATCTCCTACATTGGAATAGGAAACCGCGAAATTACCAGGATAAGTTCCCGCACTTGGAAAGGTAATGGTTGATGATCCACTACTAACATAATTTTGCCAGAAAAAGCCGTGGTCGGTACCTGTACTTTTTAACAGACTGAAATTGTGTCCTGGAATCGCGTTATCATCCTGCACACTTGGAGCCAATTTCTCTTTTGAACAACTGGCTAATAACAGCAATATTGCTGCTGAAAAACTTAATACTTTTCTC
>DATBXH010000636.1:0-2391 GCA_036514375.1 Bacteroidales bacterium
AATCACTGTTTTTTCACTGATTGCTCTGGTGATAACCTGTCTGGGGTTGATGGGCCAAATCTTTCAGACCTGTACTACAAAAATCAAAGAAATCGGCATCCGAAAAATAAACGGTGCCAAAATTTCGGAAGTCATGATTATGCTTAATAAAGACTTTATTAAATGGATAGCCATAGCTTTCCTCATCGCCTGCCCTGTTGCATGGTATGCTATGCATAAATGGCTGCAAAACTTTGCTTATAAGACGGAATTAAGCTGGTGGGTGTTTGTTTTAGCAGGTGCAGTGGCAGTAGCAGTTGCATTATTAACAATAAGCTGGCAAAGCTGGAGAGCAGCTACACGAAACCCGATAGAGAGTTTGAGGTACGAATAAAAGTATCTGAATCGGGATAAGTAGGATTTAGGGATTAACAGGATATTGCAAAAGATTAAAAATTATGAATAAGCAAGATGATGAACTGGCTTATAAGATTACAGCCTTGAAGCTAAACGGTTGTTCAGGAAAACCAAATCCTGGAATCCGTGTATCCTGAAAATCCTGATTCAGACAATTGGAGGGCAGCTACAAGAAATACGGTGCAAGCACTGGATCAGCCGAGAATGTTGGGGAGTTAGAGATTAAAAATCTTGATTCCATCCGGAATTTCAAAGAGATCCTCCCCCTGCCTACTACAATTTCCCGGAATTTTAACGAATGCTTTTCATTCCAAATCCATACATGGCTGCTTTCTTCGGATTTGTCTGCTAATCCTGCTATTTGCTCTAGATAATGGATGAAAACGTGGCTGATACATATCTTTGCCGAACCGTATACGATCAATTCCTATAAAATTAAATATTATTTCTATAAAAATTCATTAAATTTTTATAGAAAAATTATTATTATCTTATATTATGTAATAATTATCTATAGAATAGATATATAATTTCTAAAAATAATATCATCTTTTTATAGTTAAAAAAATTATTTCTATATAAATAGATTATTTATTTATTAAAATTTTAGTAATTTTAATAGATATTATTCCTATTTCCATAGAAAAAATACAAATACTTACCGGATTACGACCGGAAAAAGCTGAAACCAATGAAAAAGCATAAAGTTTTACTCAGTTTTGTAAAATTATCGATTCCAGTAAAAATTGCATTCTACAAAAATGTCATCAGTTGTTTAAAGAATAACCCCGAATTCGCGAAATCGGACGATGAACTTAACTTATTAACGGCCCTTACCGGCAAACTGGAGCAGGATTACATCGACTCAAGGGGCGGAGAGCACGAAATCATAGCCAGAATGTACCAATCAGAGGAAGCAGCCGACGAGGCTTTCCGTGAAGAGGCCCGTTATGTGGAAAAAATAGCCAAAGGTGATGAATCACTCATTCTGAAAGCGGGGTTTGGTATCACCAAGCTGCAGCCTGGCACATATAACAAACCTGTGTTTGGGGCAAAAGCAGGAAAAAATCCGGGAGAAATAATATTAACGTGCAAAGCCATTAAGGGAGCGAAAGCTTATATATGGCAGTACTGCATTGGTAAGTTGCCCGTGGACGATAAGAACTGGTATCTTGCAGGTGCCAGCACGAAAGTAAGCTATACTGTCAGGGATCTTGAGAGTAGAACAAATTGCTGGTTCAGAAGGGCGCCAATAAACTCCGATAGCATTGGTACCTGGAGCAAGCCGGTGATGATGCTGGTGCCATAGCCGGGTACCATCGAAGGAACCGTATATTTTGATTCGCTTAACCCCCACTTCCAAATTTTAACTGGCCGAAAACACAACACCTACTGTCAAATAAATTGACGCGTCTTTATTTATTTTGTATATTTATCTCCCTGAATTATATCTCTTTATATAAAAAGGCACTATCATTGGTCTAGCCAAAAAAACTATTCTTATGATCACGCTAAAAAACATTTACTTACAAATATAAAGAATCAATACAGTAAGTCTCTCCTAAAAACAGGCAACTCAAAAAATAAGACGATGAAGTTTAAAAACCTCTCCCTAATGTTCAGGCCCATCCTCAAATACAAAGAGTATTCTTTGCTAAACATCCTGGGCTTGGCAATAGGTATGGCCAGTGCTATGATCATCTTTCTCTGGGCCGACCGTCAGATGAGTATGGATAAGTTCCATGAGAATGGCAAAAATATCTATCTTCTGCATAAACAGATGAAGTTTTCGGATGGACAGAGTGCAATAGATATGGCTATTACTGCACCATTGGGGCCGGCAATTTCAAGCGAAATACCCGAAATAAAAGCAGCGGTACGCATTCCGTGGGATAACAGGTTCCTGTTCCGGATAGGTGAGAAATCATTTTTCGAGGAAGGAATTTATGCGGATAGTACCTTCTTTCGGGTCTTCTCCTTTCCGTTACTTCATGG
>DATBXH010000637.1:0-8168 GCA_036514375.1 Bacteroidales bacterium
CTCCCCTGTCGGGAGGACCGGGAGGGGTAATTCCCTTCCCCGCCGATTTTATCGCTGAAGGTGTTGATCAAACCCGGGGCTGGTTTTTTACCTTGCATGCTATCGCTGCTATGTTGTTCGATTCGGTTGCATTTAAAAACATTGTTTCCAACGGTCTGGTGCTCGATAAGAATGGTAACAAGATGTCCAAACGTCTGGGCAATGCTGTGGATCCCTTTGAAACTATTGAAAAATATGGTTCCGATCCGTTGCGCTGGTACATGATCACCAATGCCTCGCCATGGGACAACCTTAAGTTCGACATGGCAGGAATAGAGGAGGTCATGCGTAAATTTTTCGGAACACTCTATAATACATATTCATTCTTCGCTTTATATGCTAATGTTGACGGGTTTTCCGGCAAAGAACCTGAAGTTCCGGTAAAGGATCGCCCCGAGATCGACCGTTGGATCATTTCGTTGCTTAATTCCTTGATTAAGGAAGTAGACGAATGTTATGCTGATTATGAACCTACCCGTGCCGGTCGAGCTATTTCCGATTTTGTGACTGAGAATCTCAGCAACTGGTATGTTCGTCTTAACCGTAAACGTTTTTGGGGTGGACAAATGGATACCGACAAACTAGCTGCTTACCAGACACTTTATAACTGCCTGAGTACTGTGGCTAAACTGGCATCGCCCATCGCACCTTTCTATATGGATCAGTTATTCATAGATTTGCATAAGGAAGGTGATGCCGCTGAATCCGTTCATTTAGCAGATTTTCCAACGTACAACATAAAATTAATTGATAAAGAACTGGAAGAAAAAATGGACCTTGCCCAGCGCATTTCATCAATGGTACTGGGCTTGCGTAGGAAAGTAAACATTAAAGTACGTCAGCCGTTGCAGAAGATCATGGTACCAATCCTTGATAATGCCATGGCCGACAAGATCGATGCCGTGAAAAAGCTTATCCTTACCGAGGTTAATGTAAAAGAGCTTGAATACATATCCGATACGACCGGAATATTAGTAAAAAAGATCAAGCCTAACTTTAAAACCCTCGGCCCAAAATACGGAAAGCAAATGAAGGGCATCAGCGCTGCTATTGCCGCCTTCAGTCAGCGCGATATAACTACCATGGAACAGCAAAACCAGTGGAACTTGAGAATCGATGGTGTGGAGGTTAACCTTTCCCTGGAAGATGTCGAAATTATGTCCGAAGACATTCCGGGATGGCTTGTAGCCAGTGAAGGACGACTTACCGTAGCCCTCGATGTTACCCTTACTCCTGAGTTAATTCAGGAAGGTATCGCACGCGAACTCATCAATCGAATCCAAAACCTTCGTAAGGACAGCGGATTCGATGTAACGGACAAGATCAGCATTGAAATAGAGAAGCATAATGCTATCATGGATGCGGTTAATGTTCATCAAAATTACATTGCCACCCAAACCCTCGCACAACGCATTGTTTGGGTCGAAAAATTCAGTGATACCCTGGCAAAGGAAGTTGAGATTGACGACGATATTAAGACGCTCTTAAAAATTACCAGGATTGATTAATCTTGGATACTGAATAATTATTTTTGTTATATTAGACGAAAATTTTTTGTTATGTCAGAAAAAACAAGATACTCTGATGCAGAGCTTGAAGAGTTTAAAGTAATAATTCTTGAAAAACTCGAACAGGCAAAACAGGATTTTGAATTGTTGAAAAGTGCAATTACACACAGCGAAAGCAATGATACAGAGGACACTTCTCCAACATTTAAAGTCCTTGAAGAAGGTGCCGCCACTCTTTCAAAAGAAGAAGCGGGTAAACTCGCCCAGCGGCAGCAAAAATTTATTCAAAGCCTCCAAGCTGCTTTGGTCAGGATCGAAAACAAATCCTACGGTATTTGTCGCGAAACCGGGAAATTAATACCGAAAGATCGTCTGCGTGCGGTGCCCCATGCAACTTTAAGTATTGAGGCAAAGCAAAGTCAAAGGTAAAAACTTTACTATCTAATAGGAAAAATGATTGAAGCTTAGGTTTCAATCATTTTTTTTTACATTTGCCGGCGATATTTTATTTTCTAAAAAGAACTTATAGAATCTTACCATATGAAACTAAGCCTTGGACAAAAAGCAGGTTTGCTGATATTTTTAGTACTTCTTATTGATCAGTCGGTTAAATTCTGGATTAAGACACACATGGTATTGGGGCAGGAATACAAGGTTATGGGTGACTGGTTTATCATTCATTTTACTGAGAACCCCGGAATGGCTTTCGGGATGAAGTTCGGCGGATCGTTTGGTAAATTGCTTCTGAGTACCTTTAGAATTTTGGCTGTGGGAGGTATCGGTTGGTATCTGGTGCACCTTGTTAAAACCAAGGCTCATATGGGATTAATTCTTAGTATTTCGCTTATTCTTGCCGGTGCTGTTGGAAATATCATAGATAGTGCATTTTATGGTTTGCTATTTGATAAAGGTTTGATATTCGATCCTTCTCTTAACGACTGGGTACCTTATTTTGGGCAAGCTCAGATTGGGGGACCCGGGTATGCCGGTTTCCTTAAAGGTTCGGTAGTCGATATGTTATATTTTCCAATTGTTCAGGGACACTATCCATCATGGTTTCCTTTTGTAGGCTCGGAGCAGTTTGTTTTTTTCCGTCCTGTATTTAATATTGCCGATTCGTCTATAACCATAGGCGTGATTATTATCCTCCTCTTCCAGAAGAAATTCTTTAAGCACCAAAGGGAATCAGTAGAATAATTTAAAAGTTTTGCGATTAAGGTCATTCCCCGGGAGGTACTTAATCACTTAGTCACCTAATTACTTTTCCCGTTCAGAAAGTCCAAAACAATGTAATTACTATAAAGAAATGAGCAAACGTACATCTTTTCCTCCGGTTTTCTGGATAGCAAACAGCATCGAAATTCTTGAACGTTTTGCTTATTATGGTATTTATATGGGATTCGGGATTTATATGACTTATCTTGGTTATACCAGATCCCAGCTTGGATTTGTCCAAACCTTGTTTGTTTTGCTTTCATACACCATACCTGTATTCTCAGGAACCTTCGCTGATCGCTTTGGATTTAAAAAGATGCTTCTTTTTGCTTACCTCGCCTACCTTCCCTCTATATTACTTTTACTGGTAACAAAATCACTTACAGGAATAGCCTTTACGATGCTCTGCATCGGGTTTGCCGCAGGAATATTCAAACCGCTTATCTCCGGAACTGTGAGGGTAGTTACAGATGGAACTAATAAGACGCTTGGTTTTGGCATCTTTTATGCCATGGTAAATATCGGCGGATTTGTGGGACCTCTTGTTGCCGGAAAGCTTAGGGCAATTTCATGGAATTACGCTTTTCTTGCCTCAGCAATTTCGATTGGAATAATGGTTTTAATAACCCTCATTTTTTTTAAAGAGCCGTCCCGTGAAGTTGAGGGGCAAACGCTTAGGAACAAATTCAAAGACATGGGAGTTGCATTATCCGATTCGAAATTCCTGATCTTTTTAATTTTACTCGGATGCCTTTTTTGGATTCCATTCTGGTCATTCTTCAATTTAATTGGCCTATATATCGACCAAAACCTCGATACTGCTAATCTGTATGTCTCTTTAAAAAGCGTTCTGGGAAGCAGGATAGCTGATTTTTTGTCGCATACGGATGATCACGGCGTACGTCGGATTTTAGGTGAATCTGTTGGAAATACGGGCTTTTTCATTATTCTTTTTCAGCTTATAGTCTCCAATGTAGCCCAAAAATTCAGAGCTATACCAACATTATTGCTCGGATGGTTTGTTATTGCAATCGGCTTTGTAGTTATAGCTTTGGCTAAAGTTACTGCTCCGTCATTGGTATTTCTTGGCATCTTTTTCTTCGCCGTAGGAGAAATGATGGCCTCGCCACGCGTACAGGAATACATTACATGGCTTGCTCCGAAAGAGAAAGCCGGACTTTATATGGGGTCGAACTTTCTGGCTACTGCGGTAGGTGCCCTTAGTGGAATTATATACCAGTCGATTTCAGCATATTTTGCTGGCAGAGGGAATCCTGAGTACGTTTGGTACATATTGGCAGTTCACATTGTAATCGGGATTTTAGCGCTGTATTTATTTACCAGAACTTTAGGCGAATTCAAGGAAATGGAGGCTTAATCCTTCATTTATTCCTCTACCAGTTTGAAATCCAATTGCTTTTTCGGTAGATTAATACGATAAACTTCTACTTTCACAGGGTCGCCAAGCTGATACTTTTTGTGTTTGCGACGGCCAACTATGCAATAATTGTCCTCATCAAATTCGTAAAAATCATCGGTAAGATCTCGCATAGAAACCAACCCTTCACATTTCGATTCAATTAATTCCACAAAAAATCCCCATTCCGTTACACCTGAAATAACTCCATCGAATTCCTGTCCTATTTTGTCGCTCATAAATTCAACCTGCTTGTATTTGATTGAAGCACGTTCGGCATCGATAGCTCGTTTTTCCATATCGGATGAGTGTTTGCACATGTTCTCATACTGGTCAATATCAGGTTGCTTACCACCATACAGATAATAATCCAGAAGACGGTGCACCATCATGTCCGGGTACCGGCGTATCGGTGATGTAAAATGTGTATAATGTTTAAACGCAAGACCATAATGACCGATATTGGTGGTGGAATAAACAGCCTTGGCCATTGCCCTTAATGCAAGAGTCTCAATCAGGTTTTGTTCGTTTTTCCCACGAATATTTTCCAGCAGGTTGTTTAACGACTCGGATATTTTCTTGCTTGAGGTTGTGCTTATAGAGTAGCCGAATTTTGTGATAAATGAGGCAAAAGAACCAAGTTTCTCCATATTTGGAGTATCGTGAATACGATAAACAAAGGTTTTACCTTTGCCAATGCGTGGAGGACTGTCTACTTTTATGACCCCGGAACAGAATTCCGCTACCTTTTTGTTGGCAAGTAACATGAATTCTTCAATCAACTGGTTCGATTCTCCGTATTCTTTGTTATACACGCGAAGAGGTTTCCCTGACGGGTCAATTTCAAAACGGACCTCGTCACGTTCAAAACCTACAGAACCCTTTTTAAAGCGTTCTCCACGAAGTATCTGGGCCAACTTATGCAGAAGCAGTAATTCTTCCTTGAAATCACCCTGCCCTGAATCAATTATTTGTTGGGCCTCTTCGTAAGTAAATCGCTTGTCAGACAGGATAACTGTATGCCCAAACCATTGATTAATGATTTCAGCGTTACTATTCATTTCAAAAACAGCGGAATAACAGAGTTTTTCTTCATTCGGACGCAGTGAGCATATATGGTTCGACAGCCTTTCAGGAAGCATCGGAACTACGCGATCTACCAAATATACGGAGGTGGCACGGTCCAAAGCCTCATCGTCGAGAACACTATTAGGCTTTATGTAATGGGTAACATCAGCAATATGAACACCTACCTCCCAGTTTCCGTTCACCAGTTTTTGAAGAGACAAAGCATCATCAAAATCCTTTGCATCTGTAGGATCTATGGTAAATGTAGTGATTTTGCGAAAATCACGGCGACGCTTATATTCTTCGTCCGGAATTGTTTCGCTGAGAGCGTTAGCTACATCATCAATCTCTGGCGCAAAACGGTATGGAAGCTCAAATTCAGCCAGAATGGCATGCATCTCGGTTTCATGTTTCCCAGGTAAGCCAAGAACTTCAATTACTTCTCCAATAGGGTTTTTTGCACCCGATGGCCATTCGGTAATTTTTACAACAGCCTTTTCTCCATTTTTACCACCTTTAAGACTTCGCGTAGGAATAAATATATCGAACGGGATTTGCTTACCGCTGGGAACCAGAAATGCGAAGTTTTTTGATGTTTCAATAATTCCAACAAAGCTATTACGCGCACGTTCGATAATTTCAACAACTTCGCCTTCAGGACGTGATTTTTTTCGCTTTGCAAAAAGATAAACTTTTACCTTATCACCATGCAGGGCATGGTTGAGGTTTTTCATTGAAACAAAAATGTCATCAGGATATTCGTCAGTTACAATAAACCCATAACCGTTAGCTGTCAGGTCCACTTTTCCCACCACATAAAAGGCTTCCGATTTCATACGAAATCTACCGGTATGTTTCTCTTCAAGATGTTCTTCATCAACCAGTTCGTAAAGGATTTCAGTAATCATACGTTTTACGGGGCTGTCCTTAATTTCAAGCCGTTTGGCAATTTGCTTGTAATTAAGGCTCTCATTAGGTAGATTCCGGAATATGGCAAGAATATTTTCCCGTAACGATTTTTTATTGATCATCTGCTTTTTTCCGTCATCTGCTTTTCTTTTCTTCTTTCCTGACATTTTAATTATTTCGAATATTATATGGAGTCAAAAGTAGTACGTTAATTTTCTCCGGAATAAAAATACTGTTAATTATAACTTGACCTAACGTTTAGGGTTATTTTTTTATGAAGGCTAAACAAATTCGCAAATAGGTGATAATATGGAGATAGTTTTTACAAAGGTGAGGAAAATCACCGGACAAGGTTAGCCTAAATCATTTTCCTTTCAAAGGCTTATCAACTAGGATAATGGTAACTTTAAATAGAATTATGTCCTGCAACATTCGATAATTCTCAAACAAGCCTGGTAACAATTAAAATTGACATTCGTAAAAACTGGCATAAAGTCTGATAATGGTCAATCTATCTAACAAGTACTCTCGATATTTTTTAATCTCTCTTTTCCTGTTAGTTACAGGAACAAATGAGCTCATTGCTCAAACTACAAGTAATTTTACAATCTGTAAAGCTAATAATAATACACTTTACCCTAACCTTGGAAACTCTGTGAGAGATGGGAATGGTTATTGGAAAGTAATTCAGGGGTATGGGACTTTTAGTGATTCAACGCATCATTCAGATGTTACGATAAGTAATATTGCCTTTGGAACAAACGTATTTTATTTTTATTATAAAGCAAACAATCCTCCTGAGTATAGTCCAACTACATTTCTTGAACATATTGTTAATGTAAATAATTATGATGTGAGTGCCGGAAATGATACAACCATTTGCGATACTGGTGGCAGCATCCAGTTGCATGGAAGTAACCCTAGTTTAGTAAATAATACATACAGTGGTACCTGGACTGTTATCTCAGGTACTGGGGTATTTGCCGATAACAACTTATACAATACAACTGTTTCCGGAATGACAGTGGGCGCAGTAAACACATACCAGTGGAAGTTTAATAAAGACCTCCCTGGATTATGTTCTGGAGGTGCTAACAGAACTGCTACAGTTAATATAGCAGTAAACCCGCGTCCAACAGCAGCTTTGAGTGGAACATCTGTTATTTGCAATGGACAATCAGCTACCCTTTCTTTAGCACTCACGGGTACTTTTCCATGGAGTGTTACCTATACAGACGGAGTTACCCCTGTTACGATAAATAATATTAATGTAACCCCTTATACTTTTAATGTATCGCCCAATGTAACCAAAACGTATGCCCTTATTGCTGCCAACGATAGTAAATGTACTTCCATTGCAGCTGATCTTAGTGGCAGCGCTACAATAACGGTAAATCCGCGGCCTACAGCAGTAATAAGCGGGACAAACACTATTTGTAAAGGTATGTCTACTAATTTATCGGTAGCATTTACTGGCACGGCCCCCTGGAGCATTACCTATACAGATGGTGTTACACCAGTAACTCTAAATAATATCAATGCCAACCCTTATACATTTTCAGTCACTCCCACCGTAAACCGGACATATACACTTACGGCTACAAGTGACAGTAAATGTACATCCATAGCAGCAGATCGCAGCGGTAGTGCTGTTATTACTGTAAATCCGCGACCTACGGTGGTTTTAAGCGGGACCAATACAATTTGTCTTGGACAGTCAACCCCACTTACGTTAAATTTTACAGGAACAGGCCCATGGGATATAACTTATACGGATGGCGTTACGCCGGTCACAATAAATAGTATCAATGCTAATCCCTACACATTCTCCGTATCGCCAGCCACAACAAAAACATATACCCTTACTGCTGCCGATGATAGTAAGTGCGCTTCCATAGCAGCAGACCTTAGCGGCAGTGCCGTAGTGACTGTGAATCCTCGTCCGACTGCTATTTTGAGCGGTTCAACAACCATTTGCAATGGTCAATCTACGAACCTTAGTGTAGCTCTGA
>DATBXH010000638.1:0-3748 GCA_036514375.1 Bacteroidales bacterium
CAAGGTTTTTAAAATAGTCAAGGATGAAATACGTGTATTTAAAGATGACTTCCGTGACTTAGCAATGTTATTAGCTTGTTCCCTTTCAAATTTTAAAATTAAGTATGCATAATATTCTAACTTATATAAAGTCTATTTTACATAAAGAATTTCATCATCTTTAGGGGAAAATCTTGGATAACTTCCCTGTCCAATCATTTTCAATTCACCTGTCTCAAGATTCTTAATCCAAATTTGATTTTCAGTAACCTTAATAGCTCTATATGCCGTTGCGCTATTTATTCCAGAATATTTTATATAATATTTCGGAGACATTCCTTTTTCAAATGCAATCATTTTACCATCTGAAGACCAGCAAGGATTATATTCATTTTCATCAGTACTTGTGATTTGACTAATGGCTTTCCCTTTGTTTGAATTTATGTAGTAAATATCAAAGTTTGTTCTTGTAAGATACTGAAAAGCTATTCGTTCAGTTGACTTATTATAGGCTGGACAGATATTAAAATTTTTACCATTAGTTTTTTGTATCAAAGCACTAGACAATACATTATCTTTCATATAAATATTGTAAGAACCGTCTTCCTCCATTGCACAAAAAACAAGGTTTTTCCCAAAATCTCCGCCATTAGGCATAGCACAAACCCTTTTACCATCAGTTATTTTTGTCAAAGCATCAAAACTTTCGCCTTCAGAAATCATTTGATAAGTAACACATCCATTAAAAACTAAAGTTAATAGGGCAAGTAGAATTGTTAATAGTCGTTTCATAATAGTTAGAATTTAAGTTTAATAATTGTTTTATTATATAATCAATCTCGTAGGTTTTTTTAATATTTGCTAACAATTATATAAACGCAATCCTCATTTATATTTCTTTTTTGAAGTAATACCCGCAATATTGCGTTTATATTCCCATCATCCGCAATTCCATCTGTTCGGCTGAGGCTTTGCCTGTGCCTGCAAAAATAGATTCGACTAAGGCAGAATCATAGTCAAACAGGCTTAAAAATCTGGGTCCCCTTAGAACTGTTTTAGCTGCCGGCTATTTTGTCATTTTTATTTAGTTCTAAATTTATCTCAGCAAGGTTGAATAAAGTTTGCATTATGTCCCACATCGCAATAGTCGTGGTAATAAATAATGTTAAGTTAATTGTTTCTGGAAGCATCCATTTTCCAACTTCCCAGCCAAAAGGATTCGGTATCTCTTTAGCAATGGCAAAAAAAATAATAGTAACGATTGAATAAAAAATAAGCCAAATGTCACTTTTTATTTGAGCAAATCCACTCACTAAACTTTCATACATTTTTGTTTTTTGTTCAGGTGAAAATTTTTCGTGGGCATTAATTTTTGATTTGATGTCTGAAACCATTGATAGTCCAAAAGTGTAAACAGTCAATGCAAAACCAATTAGTACACCAAAGTAGGTAAAAAGGCTTGTGAGATCAAACATGGAAAATGAGACGATTGAAGTCTTTCTGACAGCAAAATTAGATGCCACACCAACAGCAATAACTACCAAGGTTGAAACAATATTTCTATTTAATGTTTTACTCATCCTCATCTTCTCTACTTTCTAAAGTATGCATTGAGGTCAGTTTTTCTTTAATATCCTGCATTTCTTCATCTGAATATTTCTCTGACTTTTTACGTTCAATGTAAGTTTTTGCGGTGTCAGTTTCACTTGTTTTAGTTTCTCTAATTCCATTCCTTTTGAATTTCAACAAATACTTCCCACCAACATCTCTAACATAATCAATGTATCCACCTAGGGCTTCTCGAATAATTTTTAGTTTTCCTTCTTTGTTTTTGAATGAAATGTCAAATACTTCATTATTGGTTGTATTCTTAATTTCTTGCAATATATCTCTAGTATCAGAATTACCAAAGAACAGATTGGGGGCATTCATTTCTAAAGAAAGTTCATAGATTTCCTCAGCTGACTCCACATAACTCCAAAATTTTCTCTTCGAGACCAAAGGATAAATATTCACGACGTAGTCAAATTGTCTCATTTGATTTCTGAAAAAGTCTGCAAGAACATTAATTGTTGCTTCGATTTGTTGAAATACAGAAACATTTCTTTCAAGCAATATTATTTGATGCTTTGTATCAATGATTAGGTAAACAAACTTTGCTTCTTTAATCTCCTTTATTTCTATGTCACTTTCACCTTCAATATAAATCTTTTCATCTGTCTCTCTTGCGAATTTTATTATGTATGTATCGCCTTTTTCTTGAAATCCGTAAAATAAAAAACGCTTGTTTCCTTTTGTATATTCAGTTTTAGTATTTAGAGCCAAATTTCTGATCATATCAGTCATTAGTTCTTCTTTACTCTTATTGAGCTGTTGAATTATAGTTATTTGAGCACTTATCGGAGTGACCAAATATCTATATGCATAAAATGGTGAACGTTTATCTATCATAGTTCAATATTCTTTGGCTCTTAGACTTGCAGCTAACAATTGTCTATCCCAAATATTCGACACAACATACCTCTAAAGTTATATATGCGCATAGCGCATATATTCCATTTCCCCACATCAAGGTTTCTATTGTTTGTGCTGCGTTTTGTCATTCGTTTCTGTATAACAGTTAGCGTCCGGCACTCGGATATTTCCGTTAGTTGTAAATTCGTTTTTCACCCACCAAATTACAAAGAGTTAGATTCAATGTCAATTATCTTCCTGTTTTTTATTCAACTATTTTACCAAAACTCTTTGTAAATGAATGTAGTTAATGTTTACAGCAGGATTTGGTTTATTGGAGAGTCCACGGTATGCGTGTAAATATCTTACAGTTTTATTTCCTCTCCTCTGTCCGGCTGAGGCTTTGCCTGATCCCTAATAATGCACCTTGGCTGTTTGAATCCCTGAATTTGTTTTAACCTTTACGATATATAAAGGGTCATTCCCAGGCAATTGACAAGTGAATTCCTGATTATCAACCGTATTGTTCTGGTAAACCAACCTGCCCAAAATGGAATAAACGGAAACAGACTGAATCATTTTGGAAGAATTAACCTTTAATGTTCCGTTGTAACTATAAATCAATGTCTGTTTCGCGGCCAGACTTTTCACTGCCGTCGTGGTATTGTATTTTACAGTGGTAATATTGGGTTGCTGCACATTGCTTAATCCGCCACCAATATAAAATCCCAAATGAGGGGGCTGGTTATAGGCAACATTTTGCCAGGCTACGCCAAGCCGGTAAACCGGGTCGTGCATAAGGGTAAACAGCCTGTAGGATGTTGGAGTTGTAGTGGTATAGATACGTAGTGAACTTGAATCCGAAGTTGTCCAAAGAATCGCTTCTTCGCGCCAATCGCCCAGAATATCCGCACTTAAGTTTGGAGTAGCTTTGGTACCGTTGCAGGATGAGACTCCGCTTGTCGATAGTAAGGTTGTCGTTCCGTTTCCTGTCCATTTGGTGATCGATGTCCCGTCCAGTAATTCATCCTGCAGGTCGCCATCCCAGTAAATCCTGAAATTGACCGAAGGACGCTTGGTTGAGATTTGAACTCCCTTGCAGGAATAAGTGCCGGTTCCTCCTGTGCTCCACATCTCAAAACCGGGATAATTGGCATCAATATCGGCAGCCAATCCCCGTCCATTGTCGCTACCTACGTATGTTCCCCAAAGAATAGTTCCTGTTTTTGCATCATGCAGTTCGTAACCATAAGTGGCGCTGGCATCTTCGTGAACCTCCCAAACCTCTAACCCTTCATGGTCCGGATCCATATCG
>DATBXH010000639.1:0-3213 GCA_036514375.1 Bacteroidales bacterium
AGATGACTGCCGATGACCTGGCACATACCAAAGCAGAATTTGTGACTGCTGCAAAAAATGCTATGGATGCGGGTTTTGATGGTGTGGAGTTACATGCTGCCAACGGTTACCTGCTCGAGCAATTTCTATCGCCCATAAGTAATGTCCGGAAAGATAATTATGGTGGAAGCATGGAAAACAGGAGCAGATTTGTATTGGAAGTAGTAGCTGCCGTAGCCGAAGCTATCGGAAAGGGGGGTACTGCCATTCGTTTATCGCCTTACGGAGTGGCAAGCGATATGCCTCACTATCCGGAAATCGACGCCACATATCAATATTTATCTGAGCAGCTAAACAAACTGGGTATTGCCTATATTCATATTGTTGATCATTCTGCCATGGGAGCTCCTGTGGTGCCTGTGGAACTCAAGAAACTCATTCGGAATAATTTTAAAAACGCGATCATCATATCCGGTGGTTACGATAAAGAAAGAGCCGAGACAGATATTCAAAGCGGACTGGGTGATTTTGTGGCATTCGGACGCCCCTTTATTAACAATCCCGATCTTGTAGACCGGTTTCAAAAGAATTGGCCATTATCTCAAACGCTGAGCCTTGATTTGTTTTATACTGCCGATGAAAAGGGATATACGGATTATCCGTTCTATAAGTCCTGATCTATAAGGTTCAGTTTTTGCGTACCGGCTTCAAATCAAAGAAGTATTATTCCAATTCTTGCATTAGCAAAATGGAATAATGATAAAACCTTACAGGCGCTAATGCTTAGAAGGGGTAGTTCCGAGCAGCATTAGAATTATCTTTAATTTAAAATTCTATTGCATTAATCGGGATTATCCTTTTCCAACAGGCCAGGATTAACCCTGTTTTATTTCGTAACCATTGTATTTATCGGGAAACTGCACTAAGCCGGGGATGGGTGTAAATAATTATAATGCGCTAACCATTCATTCAAAAAAGGTTACCTTTGCACGGTTAATTAGAATCGGATGATATTACAGTCAGGTAACAATCCTGCGTTACTGATCGGGGAAAAGACAGTAACATACAGCAGGCTCATTCAGAAAATTCATTTATTTTCCGAAACGCTGGAAGGTAAGCAGGGAAGAGCAATCATTTTTAGCGAAAACAGAGAGGGTTGGGCTTATGCTTTTTGGGCCATCTGGCATGCAGGTATGGTACCTGTACCGGTCGATTTTTTATCGGCAGCCGGAACTGTAAATTATGTCATTAACGATTGTAACCCTTCTGTTATTTTTTGCTCGGTTGCTCGTAAACCGGTCGTTGACGAGGCGCTTCGCGGATTTGACATGTCTCCCGAAATTATTGTTATAGATGACTTGGAAGCATTACCGGCAGATCATCTTCCTGCCGAAATCAACTTTCCTGCCAATCCTCAGGATACGGCGGTGATTATTTATACCAGCGGAACCACGGGTAAATCAAAAGGAGTAATGCTTTCGTATGAGAATCTACAAGCCAACATAGATGCTGTTTGTACGCAAATATGCATTTTTACACCGACAGACCGGGTGCTGATGTTGTTACCTTTGCATCATATTCTTCCGCTGCTGGGCACTATGATTATGCCTTTTTATGTGCGATGCGCCGTTGCCATATCGCCATCCATGGTTGCCGATGATATTATTCGCACACTGAATATGCATAAGGTTACCATCATTATAGGTGTTCCTCGCCTTTATGCATCTATTCGTAAAGGGATCATGGATAAAATTGCTAAAAGTGCTGTCGCAAGGATGCTATTTTCTCTGGCCCGCAGCATAAATTCCATGTCGTTTTCACGGTTCGTTTTCAGCAGTGTGCATAAAAAGTTCGGAGGAAGCATCAAATACATGGTTTCCGGAGGCGCTGCGTTAGACACTGACATAGCATGTGATTTTCGGACTCTTGGTTTCGAATTGCTCGAAGGGTACGGGATGACCGAAGCTGCTCCCATGATTTCTTTCACTCGTCCGGGAAAATTCAGGGTCGGGTCCACGGGTTTTTTACTTTCCTGCGTGAAAGCCGAAATCCGTGATAACGAAATTGTCATTTGCGGGCCCAACGTCATGCAAGGTTATTTGGGAAAACCAGAGGAAACAGACGAAGTGATCAAAGACGGCTGGCTATATACCGGCGATTTGGGGTACATGGATGCCAGTGGTTACTTGTTTATCACCGGACGAAAGAAAGAAATTATGGTTTTTTCGAACGGGAAAAATGTCAATCCTGCTGAAATAGAAGAACAACTGGAAGCAATTAGTCCGGCGATCAGGGAAGTTGGTGTTTTTCAGGATGGCGACCGTATCAGGGCCATTGTAGTGCCTGATACTACAAAATTGAGGGAGTTGCATATCGAAGATGTGGATAAATATTTCACGCGGGATATGCTGCATGCTTATAACAAGTCGGCGGTGTCGTATAAAACGATTATGCAGCTCTCGGTGTCGGAAAATGAATTGCCGCGTACCCGGCTAGGCAAGATCCAACGGTATCTGCTGCCTTCGATGGTTACGGAAAAAGCAAAGGAAACCAGGCAGCGCGAAGATATTACCCTGGAGGAATACCGTATCCTTAAAAAATACCTGGAAGAAGAGAAAAAGACAGACATTCTGCCGGAACATCATCTCATTATGGATCTGGGTCTCGATTCTTTGGAACAAGTGGGTTTACAAGTATTCATCGAGACTTCGTTTGGCGTATCCATGGAGACTGGGCAACTTACCGGTTTCGAGAGTCTGCTTCAACTGAGTGAATATATACACGAGCACAAAAAACATTCAACCTTCGAAAAGATTAACTGGTCAGTCATCCTCAAGCAAAAGATTCATATAAAACTTCCTTCAACCTGGATTACCAGTAATATTGCTGTGCGTGTATCACATTTGTTTTTCCGGATATTTTTCCGTTTCAGGGGAAAAGGGGCTTCCAATATTCCCGGGGAACCTTGCATCATTGTGCCCAATCATCAGAGTTTCCTCGACGGACTTTTTGTGGCTTCGTTTCTGAAATTCAGCCAGATGCGCAAAACATTTTTTTATGCCAAGGAAAAGCATATCCAAAGTCCTTTCCTGAAGTTTCTGGCTAACCGTAATAACATCATCATCATGGATTTGAATCACAACCTGAAGGAATCCATTCAAAAAATGGCAGAGGTACTGAAAAAGAAGAAGAACCTTATTATTTTTCCTGAAGGGACGCGCACGAAAGATGGTA
>DATBXH010000640.1:0-2208 GCA_036514375.1 Bacteroidales bacterium
TTTTCAGGAAGCAGATGTGTTTAAGACACGTATGGACAAATGGATAGAAACATTCAGGATGGCAAAGCCTGCAGAAGGACAGGAAAAGGTAATCATTCCCGGAGATCCCGAACGTGAAAACGAAGCACGGATAAAAGCAGAAGGTATAGAACTAATACCTCAGGTTGAAGGGGATTTGAGAGCTATAGCCGAAAAATTGGGTCTCGTCTTTGGTTAACCAGCTATTCTTGATTCATAAATCCTTGTTTTTCTATGACCTCCAGAAAAGCTCTGGAAAAAAGAATATTGTCCTGTTTTTTGTAACGGTTATCAGTAAATATCTGGGCTAATGTTTCTTTGTTATTTATCTTTAAGAGTTCTTTGGTCAGATCCGAGTCTTCTTTTTCCTTGTAATATTCATGAATAGATTCAGGACTATAATCCTGGTAAGTTTCCCTGTGGATCAAGGATTCAAGAGGCAATCTGTCGGTTAATCCCGGATTTTCATCTGGATATCCGACAACAAGGGTAGTGACAGGCACCACTCCTTTGGGTAATTTTAGTATTTCGATGATCTTATCTGCATTGTATGTCGTAGTTCCCAGATAGCAAATGCCCAGATTATTTTCTTCTGCTGCCAGCGCTACGTTTTGTGAAACCAACAGTGCATCAATGGCAGCATTAAAAAATGAGAGGAAGTTATCAAACCCCGGATTTGCTTTCCTTTGAACACACCATTGGGTAAACCGGTTGAAGTCGGCACAGAATGTAAGTATGACAGGAGCCTGAATGACCATATTTTGCTTAAAATGCATCTCCCATAGTTTTTCTTTTAAGGCGGTCTCTGTAGTTATTACAATACTATAGGCTTGCATATTACCGGTATTGGAGGCACGAATACCAGCTTCAAGGATTTGATCCATAATCTTCCGGTCAATTTCCTGCTGTTTGTACTTTCTGATTGACCGATGGTTTAAAATAGTAGCTATCATTCTTTGTGATGGATTTACAACGACAAAGTTAGTTTTTATCTGTTCTTTCTCAAACTATCGTTTAACCTGATTGTTTGATGATTTTCAAATAGCTAACCTTCAGGATAACTTTTTTACCCCCTTAACGTATTTACAAGTGTCTTTAAAACGAATGTTATTTTTTTTATTTTTACCGAAAAAGAGTATCTTTATTAAAATTTCGAATTTATATGAAAAAGTCTATTATTATCGTCGCTATCTGTGGTTTGATGGTTGTAGTTTTAGGGTCGTGTGGTGCTAACAAAAAATGTCCAGCCTATTCTCAGCATACCACAGAACAAACTGACAACTCCAAATCATAATATTACGGAGGTTTGTTTGTGATTTAAGAAGTCGTGATAATGAGTTAATCCGACTTTCAAAAAACGAATCTTTTTATTAAGTTTGCATAATATCTTAGCATGGCTTGATGAAAAGATTTTTCTTTTTTTGCTTGATTCTTGTTTGGCATGTTGTTAATACGATGGCTCAGGGCGAGCTTGATGAGCAAGCAAAGATCTTTTACAGAGATGAGATATCGGGAGCTTTCCTGTTAAATTCAGATGGATGGGGGTTGAACTTCCGTTATGCCAAACGAGTTGATGCTGCTAATAAATTTCTTTACGATTTTGATTTTGCCATTCTCAAACATCCAAAAGAATACCGGCTCTCAAGTCAGTATGCTTATGGTCGTGTTTATGTTTTAGGGAAACATTATATTCCCTTCATTTTTAGAGGGAGCTATGGCAAGCAAAAGGAAATTTTCCGAAAATTTGATGTGGGTGGAATATCTATCAGACGGTTTATTTCCATAGGCCCCTCAGTTGCTTTGCTTAAGCCGATATATTACGAAATCAATGATAACGGAAACGTTAAAGTAGAAAAATTTGATCCGAATATTTTTAATATGGGGTATTTTGATCCGCCGGTTATTGGCCGCGCCTCTTTTTTTAAAGGGTTTGATGAGCTAAAAGTGATTCCGGGCGCATTTCTAAAATTCGGTCTGAGTTTCGAATACAGTAAGGAAGATAAAGTTTTGCATGCCATCGAAGTAGGTGCTTTTATGGAAGGTTTTGCCCAAAAGCTTCCGATTATGGCTACAACGGAGAATTATCAATTCTTCGTTTCATTGTTTGTTAGTTACAGGTTTGGTAAAGTACTTGATCCTACAGTCAGAAAACAAAAAAAAGCTAAGAAAAAAGAGGACTTTTTCTATTAA
>DATBXH010000641.1:0-2999 GCA_036514375.1 Bacteroidales bacterium
CGGGCTTTAAAAGTCCTGCCATATCAATCTTACCAACAATCATGCCAGTTTTTGGATCAATACGTACAATTGTATCAGTGTAATAAACATTAGCCCAAACTTCACCGTCAACATATTCAAGTTCGTTTAGTTTTTCAACCGGACCGTGATTGTCACAAACTTCCACATGACTCAACTCGGTAAGATACTCCTTATCAAGAAAGTATAAATTGGCTGAGCCATCGCTCATGATAAGGTTGGATCCATCGAACGTAATTCCCCATCCCTCTTTAAATGGGTAATTTATTTTGTTGAGAAGTTCAAAGGATGTCTTATCATAAAAGAAAGCAACCTGATCCTGCCATGAAATCTGTACTATTTTGTTTCCATAAGTAGCAATACCTTCCCCAAAAATATCATCAGGTAATTTATAGGATTTAAGTATTTCGCCGGTTTGAAATTTCACTCTCCGTAAGGATGATTGACCTTTAAGACCAGTACTTTCAAGCAAATCCCCTTTATCATATACGAGTCCTTGTGTATATGCTGTCCTATCATGTGGATACGTGTTAACAATGTGATAGGTATAGGTCGGAGCCGGTTTCGGAGGATAAAACTTTAACCCTATGTTTTCCTGCTCTTTATCTTCAGAACCAACATATACAATTGCTGATATTATATGCGATCCGGCCTTAATGATCTGAGGGTTCCATTTAAAGATTTCTCCGGTTTTTCTTACAGAACCAATACGAACAGCGTCGAATAAAAACTGGACTGAGTCAGGTATTATTGAATCCCGATAATTAACCTGAAAAGAAATTTCCTGTCCTATTTTAATCACCTCGCCATTGACCGGAGATACAAAGCTTAACTTTTGAGAAGCAGCTTTGTCATTATCCTGAACAACCGGATTATTTTTGTGATTTTTAGCTGTTTGCTGGCATGAAAATCCAACCAGCAAAAAACAAACAAAAAGATACAATACTCTATTCAAAATACTTCTGTTCTAATATTTATCAAAATTCCATTATGCACCAAGAAGACCTCTAAATTTGTCGGCAAAACCTTTCTTGGCTGGTTCCTTTATTTTGTCAGCATATGGTTCATGTGGATTACCATTCGTTATCATTTCAAAGACCACGTTCCATCCTGGAAATCCTCCCAGGTTACGATCATCAATAAACAAATCGGCATTGATTTTACGACTAATGGTCTCTTCAAATTCTTCCTCAGGATAATTCTTATTTACTGCATAAAACTCAAGCCCACGCTGTCTGCAATACTCCACAGCCTCTTCCAGTTCCTTACCGGCTCTAAAAGTCCATAAAACAATCAGATGTTGTTGACGTTGCAATTCCTTGAGGGTTTCGATGGCAAACAAAAGTTCCTGGCCGATCAATGGGTACTTATGCTCGACAATAGTTCCATCAAAATCCACAGCTATCTTCATAAAATAATGGTATTTATGCGGTTTAAAAAGCGGTTAAAGATATATAAATTCTTATATTCTGCCTATTAAAAATTGTTAAGCAAACTATTTTACTCTTTATTGTTAATTACAATTACCTGCCTGTTTTTCGGGAGCTGGTAATTTAAATGTCTTCTTTTACTTTAAGATTGCCCAAATTTGTCAAAATAATTTACTTTTGCACCAAATTTATTTGAGAAAAATGAGGATTAACAAACCGTTTACATCACATATTCCCAACCTTATAACATCGTTAAATCTACTTGCAGGTTGCATTTCAATTGTATTTACATTCCATGATCAAGTTCTGATAGCCTCCATTCTTATATTTGTAGCCGGCATCTTTGATTTCTTTGATGGCCTGGTGGCAAGGGCGTTAAAAGCGTATTCAGATATTGGCAAAATGCTTGATTCTCTTGCTGACATAGTTAGCTTTGGGGTTGCTCCTTCTGCTATTCTATTTAACTACTTGAATATAAGTCTACATCCTGGTAATCCTGGCTTCGATCTCAATTCCAATAATTGGATGGATTATCTGATACCATGCATTGCCTTTCTTATAGCTATCTTTTCTGCTATTCGTCTGGCTAAATTTACCATCGATGAACGTCAGACTGCTTTTTTTATTGGAGTGCCGACACCTGCCAATGCTTTTGTAATTGCCTCATTACCATTTATTCTACAGGGAAATCTGATGGCCCAAAGCATATTGCTTAAAATTTATATCCTTGTTCCGCTTATCCTTGTTTTATCGCTACTCTTGGTATCTGAGATACCGATGATATCGCTTAAGTTCAAAAATTTAACTTACAAGGATAATAAATCCCGTTTTATTCTGGTTATATCTTCGCTCTTGTTATTAATATTACTAAGAATCAAAGCTTTTCCGATTATCTTTTTACTCTACCTGATTATTTCACTCATCGACAATCCGCAAAAGAGTTCAATTGTATAAATTTATTGACCAATCCACACGATTCGCTCTGACTCGGCAGGGGTGTACATGATGAACATATCATATAATACCCGGTCCGCATCGTTAATGATTCCGTCTCCATTCTGGTCCCGATACATCAATTGCCCGTATTTGTCTATATTTATGGTAGCAAAACCCATGAATTGTCCTTTTATCAATTTCTTAGAAGCAATGTTACTTAACGCTCCTTTCTGCACAGTAAACAAATAAGATCCCGGCTGCAGGTGATAGAAATTAGCAATCCCGGCGGAATCCGTAATAGTAGAGTAACAGGGTTGCTGCATTGCAAAGGATACGGAATCTTTATATAACGTAACAACAGCAGAATCAGCTAATTCACCAACAGGCATCTCATAATCCCATTTAGTGGCATCGTAAACTTTCATTATCATGCTTATAGTGTCATTAATATCCAGATTAAAATCAATTGATTTGACTGAATTTTCTGACGTTGCCTGCAATGTTATAACATGAGTCCCTAGTTTTACAGTATTAGCAACACTAATCGTAAGAGTTGTAGAATAATTGGGCATTCCCTGGTTCGTTTCAAAAAAATAAGAAACTCCAGCCGGAACA
>DATBXH010000642.1:0-3121 GCA_036514375.1 Bacteroidales bacterium
CACCTGACGGGAAGAAATTTGTTTACGTTAAAATTTTGCAGGACCGGGCAGGGGGTGAAATTTTTACAGTTGATACATCAGGTGTTAACGATTTACGACTTACCGATAATAACATAGATGATCAGAACCCACAATGGTCGCCCGATGGCAGTATGATTGCCTGGAACAGCAACGAGCAGATTTATATCATGAATATCGACGGAAAAAACCAGCGCAAATTGGATGACGGGGAATCTCCTTCCTGGACGCCAGATTCCAACTACATCATTTATAGCAAAGGAAATGGAGATAATCTACATTATAGAGTATTACTCTGGAAAATAAATATCAATGGTTCGAGTAAAACTCAACTCACTTTTTAACAGACTGGTTATGAAGGCAATTATCATCAACCGGTCAACGGATTTAACATTAAAGGATTCTGCTTTGATTTATGGAACAGTGTGTTCGGCAATGGATGAGAAAACTCCGGGATTTAATGCTAAAGTCTGGGTTGAAGGAACAAATATTTTAACAACAGTAGATCTGTCAGGGTCTTTTAGTATTAAACTGGCTCCCGGAATCTATACCATAAAAGGGAGGTTATGAAAGCCATAATGGCCTGATTGAAGAGTTAAAGGACATTTCGATATTACCAAATGAAAAAATCCAGGTTCAGTTTCTTATAAAAACTACTTCAGAATAATTAGTAGTAAAACCAGGTTTATGTATTGTCACAACAGCGCCCTTGCAGAGTAATACAAGGGCGTTGTTTTATCTCTGCAGGCATGTTATATAGATCAGACATAATTCTTTGACCTTTAGGCATAAATTTCAGGTAATGTTTACGTTCGATATTGGCTTCCAACTAGCCCATATCTCGGGCCCTACCCTATTTTGCTTAGACTAATTCTAATTAGCAAAGGCTCCCCTTATTTTTTTTGTTTATTACCCCAGATATTCTAATTTAGGGGCTTATTTTTTTAAAAGCTTATATTAACTATAATATCTGTAAAATGAAGAAAAAGCTATTAATGAGTACGTTATTGGCCTTGCTTGTTCCTGTGATGACATTTGCAAGTGAAGCCGATTTGAAAGTACCCGAAGGAATTAAGTCAGAAGGGGTATTGTACTGGGGTTTTTTAATTACCGCTTTAGGTTTACTATTTGGTTTATATCAGTTCATGAAAGTTAAAAAACTTCCTGCACATAAAGCCATGCTCGATGTATCCGAAGTTATTTACAAAACATGTTCTACTTATCTGAAGCAACAGGGTAAATTCCTTGCTATCCTGTTCATCTTTATTGGTGCTGCCGTGGCCGGCTATTTCGGCTTCCTGGCTAAGGACCACGAAGGTGCCTCGTTATTTGGCCCTGGTGGTGTGCTGCTTATCCTGGCATGGACAGTGGTTGGTATTCTCGGTTCCTATACAGTGGCTGCATTCGGTATTCGTATGAATACTTTGGCAAATGCCCGTATGGCCTTTGCTTCGCTCGAGAAGAAACCACTTAAGCTCCTTAACATTCCTCTTACTGCCGGTATGAGTATCGGTGTAATGCTGATCTGTATCGAGCTCATCATGATGCTTATTATCCTTCTTTTAATGCCCGGTAACTTAGCAGGTGCCTGCTTTATTGGTTTTGCCATTGGCGAATCACTTGGTGCTTCTGCACTTCGTATTGCCGGTGGTATCTTTACCAAGATTGCTGATATTGGCTCCGACCTTATGAAGGTTGTTTTCAAAATTGGTGAAGACGATCCGCGTAACCCTGGTGTTATTGCTGACTGTACCGGTGACAATGCCGGCGACAGCGTTGGACCTACTGCTGACGGTTTCGAAACTTACGGTGTAACAGGTGTTGCTCTTATCTCTTTCATTCTTTTGGCCGTTGGTGGAACCGCATTAGGTATGGATGGTGTATTAACATCTTTACTCCAGGTAAAATTGTTAGCATGGATCTTTGTAATGCGTATCTTAATGATCATTACCTCGGTTGCCGCTTATTACATCAACAATGTTTTAAGTACTGCAAAATACAGCAATAAAGACGATATGGATTTTGAAGAACCCCTTACCAGCTTGGTTTGGATTACTTCTATCCTTTCCATTATTGTTACTTTTATTGCAAGTTATATTATGATCCCCGACCTGAACGGCAATACCGACATGTGGTGGATTCTTTCAACCATTATCAGTTGCGGTACCATTGGTGGTGCGGTTATTCCCGAATTTACCAAGATATTTACTTCAACAAAATCAACCCACGTTCAGGAAGTTGTAAAATCCGGCCAGGAGGGAGGGGCTTCACTTACCATTCTTTCCGGTTTCATTGCAGGTAATTTCTCTGCCTTCTGGATGGGTCTGGTATTCTTCATTCTTATGTTTATTGCTTATTTTATGAGCACATTCGGACTGCACGAAATCATGGTTTATCCTTCCATCTTTGCCTTTGGTTTGGTTGCCTTTGGTTTGCTTGGCATGGGACCTGTAACCATTGCTGTTGACAGCTATGGTCCTGTAACCGATAATGCCCAGTCAGTATACGAACTTTCATTGATCGAAGAAGTTCCTAATGTTGGTGCTGAAATTGAGAAGGATTTCGGTTTCAAACCTGACTTCGAAAAATCGAAACACTACCTTGAAGCTAACGATGGAGCAGGTAATACCTTCAAAGCTACCGCTAAACCTGTGTTGATCGGTACTGCTGTGGTTGGTGCTACCACCATGATCTTCTCGCTGATCCTGATGATTCAGAAAACATTGGGCGTTCAGCCTGAAACTATTCTGAATGTGCTCAACCCATATTCAATTCTTGGTTTCCTTTTGGGTGGTGCAGTTATCTACTGGTTTACCGGTGCATCAACACAAGCCGTTTCAACTGGTGCCTTCCGTGCTGTTGCCTATATTAAACAACACATCAATCTCGACCCGAATGCTCCTAAGAAGGCTGATGCTAAATCATCTTCGGAAGTGGTAAAGATTTGTACTCAATATGCTCAAAAAGGGATGTTCAACATCTTTATTTCGATATTCTTCTTTGCTTTAGCATTTGCTTGCTTATCATCTCCTTCGGGAATTGGTGGCAATAACGCTGTTGCTTTGTTTGTGAGCTACCTTATTGCTATTGCTGTATTTGGTTT
>DATBXH010000643.1:0-5111 GCA_036514375.1 Bacteroidales bacterium
TGAAAAGTACTATTTATATTATTTATAGTACTATTTGTATTACATAAATCAATATAAGTTTACATTGTTGTCCGATTAAATATTTTCTATTAAGGGCTAAAGCCCAATAATGGAGCGACTTTAACTAACCCCAGCCTTAAGGCTGGGGTTAGGCAGTGTAACACTCTGAAGGACTTTAGTCCTGATAGTTTTACCGGACAATAGTGATAAGTTTAATAACCAAGGGACAAAGAAGCTATTTATGTAACGTATTGACTTTTATTACATAAAGATCTCCTGAAGTATTGGATGAATTACTACCAATTACTGAAGTACTATCCGGTGAAGCAATTTTGAAATCGACGTTGGAATCCTTCAACATCTTCATATTTCCAATGATTGTTTCGGAAAGATTATCTTTTGCACTGAAAATAACCTCATTCACATGATGAACATCTATAATTTCCCTTAGCTGCGACAAACTTCCTGAAAAATACTCAGATACCGGATTCTGATCGGGATAGACATTCACTATCTGCTGGGTAATTATTCCCGACATTTCCAGAACTTTCTTTATACGCTCCGCTTCTTCCTCAAAAGCAACAATCGCAATACGGTGTTTACGTTTCAGATCGAGTCTGTAATCCTTGATCCCTGAAAGGCTCAGCATTACCCTGACAAACAATGCGGTTAATATGACCCATCCTGTTCCCATCAGAAGCAAAACACGCGAAAACCTGAAACGGCCTGGCAAAAGTGCATAAATTACTAAAGCAATAATTGCTCCGTATATGATTCCTTTGACTGCATTGGCAAGTTTGAATGGTGATTTGTATCCGCCGCTGAATATGTTTACAACGATCAGTATTAAAACAAAAACAGGAATATATATATGCAATATATCTGCAGCGTAATAATTTACGTCATGAAAATGATATCTTGCCCACCATAGGGATAGTTGATAACTTCCTAAATATGAAATAATCATGTCGAGTAAAAAGGGGACAAATTTTTTAAATGTCCGACTAAGTAACGACAAACCAGCCCTAAAATATATGGCAAAACTTATAAGAAATGAATAAAACCGTGCCAAATTACCGGAAAACACTTTATTTGCAAAAATTTGCATGGCCTTGTAAAAAATTATTACATAGTTCAGGCTACCTTTCCTGGTGCTTTCGCCTTTGTAATGGATAATTGATGTTTCCGGAAAATAATAAATCTTAAAACCAGTTTTCAGAATTCTGTAGGACAAATCGATGTCCTCGCCGTACATAAAATAAGACTCATCCAAAAAACCTGTCTTTTCTAAGACTGAGCGCCTTATAAACATAAATGCGCCGGTAAGTACTTCTATCTCCTGAATTTTATCGCTACTGGTATGGCCAAAATAATACCGCCCAAACCTTTCGGACTTTGGGAATAAACGAGTTAATCCAAAAATTTTGTAGAATGCCACCTCAGGCGTTGGCAATCCTCTTTTAGATTCAGGAAGGAAACGACCTTTACCATCTATCATTCTTGGCCCAAGAGCGCCTGCATCCGGATGTGTGTCCATAAAGGACAGACACTGACTAATGGTGGATTCTTCCAAAACTGTATCAGGGTTCAGCAATAAAACATATTCGCCCTGTGAAACAGACAACGCCTGGTTATTAGCCCTGGCAAACCCCAAATTTTGAGTGTTAACGATTAGCTTAATATCCGGAAATCTGGCTCTGATCATAGTTTCAGAACCATCAACCGAATTATTATCGACAACGAATACTTCGGCATCAATCCCTTTCAGTGACTTATATACGGAATATAAGCATTGTTCAAGAAAATACTTTACGTTATAATTGACAATGATGACTGATACCTTCATACATACAAACCTACAAGATTTTTTTGAGGATTTATGAAAAACAACGTAATACCGGATGTAAATGCACTTGTCAAATCTTTCCAAAAATTAACATTTTTTAAGAGTCCGCATCGAAGCATTGGCCCTATGTTTGTTAAGCATTCTCAGAGCTTTTATATTTAGTAAAGCTCATCCTCTCTCCTTTGGAGAAATTTAGACAAACCTTGATTTCTCATTAAAAAATTGACTTTTTTTGCAACCAATTGTTAATAATTCGATCTAATACTGGGCCCTACATAATTTAAAAAATATGAAAGACAGAATCATTCCCGGGAAAATCTGGTTGATGCTCATTATTTTCCTGGGTATATTATGCACTAATACTACGTTTGCTCAATACTTTGGACAAAATAAACCAGCTTATAAAACGTTCCAATACAAAGTATATAAAACACCACATTTTGAAATATATCATTATCTCAGGAATGACTCGGTTCTCAATAAACTTGCACAACTGAGCGAACAATGGCACTCCATCCACCAAACTGTTTTTAAGGACACCTTATCAAAAAACCCAATTATTTTCTATTCAGATCACGCTGATTTTCAACAAACTACTGCCATTTCCGGTGATATTGATGTAGGCATCGGTGGTGTAACGGAAGTTCTTAAAAACAGAATGGTATTACCAATTGCGGCATCATACGCACAGACAAGTCATGTGCTTGGCCATGAAATGGTGCATGCCTTTCAATATCATGCGCTTCTTAGTGGAGACTCAGGAAGCCTGAATAACCTTCGTTTTTTACCTTTGTGGATGGTAGAAGGAATGGCTGAGTATCTCTCCCTAGGGAGTAAGGATGCCAATACTGCCATGTGGATGCGTGATGCAATTGCAAATAATGATTTCCCCACGCTGGCAGATCTAACACTTTCTAACAAGTATTTCCCATACCGGTATGGTGAATGTTTTTGGGCTTTTATAGGGCGCACCTGGGGCGATTCAATCATTGTCCCCTTGTTTAAAGAAACCTCAAAGCTTGGCTATGATCAGGCCTTAAAACGAATGCTTGGCTTTGACGAAAGAACAATCTCCAGCATGTGGAAAACAGCCCTGATAAATCAATACCAGAAATACCTGGATATTGCGTTAACTATTCCGGTTGGAAAAAAAATATTATTTGCAAAGAACGCAGGGGACATGAATATTTCACCATGTCTCAGTCCGGATGGAAAATACGTGATCTTTCTTTCGGAAAAAGATGTGTTTACTTTCGATCTTTATCTGGCTGATGCCCACACGGGACAAATCATCAGAAAAATATCGAGCACCGTCCACAATAACGAAATAGATGCCTTTAACTATGTAGAGTCCGCAGGAACCTGGTCGCCCGATGGGAAACAATTTGCATTCACTATTTTTTCAAAAGGGATCAATAAACTGATGATTGTGAATGTAAAAAAAGGAAAAATAGTTGCGGAATATGCTATACCAGGTGTTCCAACTTTTAATAATCCGGCGTGGAGCCCAATCGATGACAGAATAGCAGTTTCAGGCATGGTGGAAGGCCAAAATAGTTTGTATATCTTCGATTTAAAAACTAAAAAAGTAGACCAGATTACCCACGACGATTATTCTTACATGCAACCCGCTTGGTCGTCCGATGGAAAAACCCTGGTTTTCGCTACCGATAAACCTTTAAATGGAGGGATGCCCGATCCGAACGGAGCTACAAACCTTGGAACTATAAATCTCGAAACTAAAGAGGTGCATCTTTATAACGTATTTAATGGTGCAACAAACCTCAATCCTTTGTTAACCAATGATGACAAGTCTATTTTGTTTCTTTCCGACAGAGATGGATTTCGCAATCTTTACAGGTATTCCATTGATTCTGCCAATGTTTATCAAATGACCAAATTTTTTACGGGGATATCAGGTATTACTGAATATTCTCCGGCGGTAAGCATAGCTCGTACACAGGACCTGATAAGTTATTCCTATTATTACGGGGCAAAATACTCGATATATTCAGCTTCATCAACTGATTTCAAACCCTTTGCCGTAAAGCCGGATAGCCTGAATTTTGATGCAGCTGTTCTACCTCCGGCAAAACGAATAGGTGTCAACCTCGTTGACAATAACCTGACTCATCGGATTAATATGCCTTTTATCTCTAGAGATAGTTTCCTGACCGAACCATACCGCCCAAAGTTTAAGCTCGACTATATTACACAAACCAATGCCAGCGTAGGTACCAGTAGGTTTGGAACTGGTATGTCCGGCAGTATCTTTGCCATTTTTTCTGATATTGTTGGACAAAACCAATTGTATACAACGATGGCAGTAAATGGGCAAATTTACGATATCGGCGGACAGGTAGCCTATCTGAATTCCAAATCTAAAATTAACTGGGGAGCTTCAGTCTCCCATATTCCTTATTTGTATGTTCAGTATGGCATTCAAGATTTGACAAATTCTGCAGGAACGGTTGTAGGTTCCGAAGAATATTATGATAACATCAGACTTTTTGAAGATAAAATTTCTGTTTTTGGATTAAAGCCTTTAAACAAAATAGAAAGGTTCGAAATGGGAGCATCTTCAGCGTGGTATTATTACAGAATAGACAGGGATGCTTATATCACCGACAGTTTAGGTTACCGGTACGAAAGGCAAAAACAGCCGGCCCCTCCGGGATTTCGCATCCAGGGTGTAGACGCTGCTTATGTAGCTGATAATTCTTTCTTTGGAATGACAGCCCCGATGCGGGGTTACCGTTACCGATTTGGCGTTGAGGATTATTTTGGCCAGGTAAGTTTTTATGGTTTAACCGTTGATTACCGCCAATATATCTACAAAAAGCCTTTTACTTTTGCCTTCAGGCTATACCACTATGGGAGATATGGTAGAAATGCAGATTTCCTGGCTCCGCTTTACCTCGGTTATCCATGGCTGCTTCGTGGATATGATGCAAGCAAAGTACAAAATTACCAGTCAAGCGATACTGCTCTTTCCGTAAACAGCCTCTTAGGCGACAGGATGGCATTAGCCAGCTTCGAAATAAGAGTACCGCTCTCAGGCCCCAAAAAAATAGCATTATTAAAGTCGAATTACTTTTTTGCAGATTTTGACTTATTCTTTGACACAGGTTTAGCATGGAATAACAACAACCAGATTGCCCTGAAATGGTTGCCTTCAAATTCTAACGAAAGGACACCTGTGATGAGTACCGGGGCATCCTTACGGGTAAATGTTCTGGGTGCGATAGTCATTGAACCGTATTAC
>DATBXH010000644.1:0-2325 GCA_036514375.1 Bacteroidales bacterium
AAATATTCACCTCATAGATTTTTTCCTGTCCGCCAAAGGTTGTCACATCAGCCACGCCCGGCACGGAATGCAGCTGACGGGATATTACCCAGTTCTGATAAGTAAGCAAATCGCGCGAATTACGGTAATCGCTGTGTAAAACATACCTGTATATTTCACCGGTAGGCCCATAAGGTGGTTCTATTTCCGACTCAGCGCCTTCCGGAAGGTTAACGGTAGCAATGGCATTCGTAACCTGCTGGCGGGCAAAAAAATCATCCACATCATCATCAAACAGGATCTTGATAACCGACAGCCCAAACATCGTGATAGAACGTACGTGACTTTTGCGTTGAACAGAATTCATGGCTATTTCGAGAGGAATCGTCACAAAACGTTCTACCTCCTGTGCGCTCTGGCCCCGCCACTGCGAAACAATAATAATTTCGGTGTTGGTAGTATCGGGAAACGCCTCAATGGGCGTATTATAGTAGCTTACAATCCCCAGGACAACAAGTACCACGGTCATAAAAGTAATGAAGAACTTATTCTTCAGGGAAAATGCAATAATGTTTTTAACAAATTTGTTCATACCATATCAGTTTTGGGACAATCAGAAACAGACCATCAGTTAATCCTGGCTTAATGCGTTGTATATTAGTAACTGCAGATTACTAACAATTTTTTCGTTTTGTTTTATACCGGAACGAACATATGAGTATGAATCAGTTGAACGGCAAATTTCTATCTGTCTGGTTTGAATGTCGCACTTTCCGTTGTATATAACCACCCAATTTTTGTCCCGATCGAAAATTACAGCCTTTGCAGGCACAGCAAGCATGGAGCTGTCGCTTACCTGATGCACCGTAACATTGGCAAACATCTCCGGTTTCAGAAGATAATCCGGATTGTCCAGTTGCACCCTTACTTTCATGGTTTTACTATCGGGGTCGAGCACATTATAAATCTTGTCTATCCTACCGTCAAACACCTTATCGGGATATGAAATGGTAGTTACACTCACATTCTCACCAACCTTGATGCTGGAAATATCCGTTTCATAAACATTTGCCAAAACCCAAATCTTTTTCAGGTCGGATATGGTAAAGAGATTGCTTGTATTGTCCGTCCGGATCTGCATATTTGGATTCACAAACTTTTCGACGATATACCCGGAAATAGGAGATTTGACAATGTAATCCGATTGTTTTCCACCATAAATGGAAAGGATGGTGTTGGCCTTATTGAGTTCGGATTTTGCTTTTTCTACCTCGTTTTGTGCTGCACTGTACTCTCTTTCAGAGGCAATGCCGCTTTTGTACATATCTTCGGTGGCTGCCAGGTTTTTCTCGGCCACTGCCAGGTTGGACCGGGCTGTTACAATGTCGTTTTCCGCACCAACTATCTCACCACTTCTCACGATAGCCAGGGTTTCACCTTTTTCCACGAAATCGCCCAATGCCACTTTTACGTCCAGCACATTCCCGCTAACCAAGGGATAAAGTTTTACGACCTTGTCCTGGTCGTAAGTGATTTTGCCAATTAAATTAAATTCGCTGGTCACACGCTGATACCCCACGGTATCAAATGTTATCTTATTCATCAGGCTATCGGGAATGCAAAATTTAGCGGAGTCCGATGCTGCCGGATCCTGTTTATGTACACACCCAACCATGACAGCCAACGTAACGACCATTGCAACTATCTTTTTCATAAATTATTTTGTATGATTACTGTTTTACGATTTCTTTTCCCACACTAAAATTCAAATTCTCAAATGCATTGATCCGGTTGTTTTGAAGCGTATTCAACTGAATCATATTTTCCTTGTAAGCATCATAAAAATCAAGAAACTCGAGCAAACTGATGTTACGCTTCTCATAATTTCTGACGACTTCCTGATTCAGTGCTTCCAGATCATTTACAAACTTATTGTCGAATTTCTGATACAACCGGCTGGTTTCCTGCAACGTGGCATAGGACTGGGTAACATCCGATTTCACCTGATCTTCCGTACTCTGAAGTTTCAGTTTACTGCTTTCCACATTAAAATTTGCCGTTTTAATGTTGCCCTGGTTCCGGTTAAAAAAAGGTAAATCCATTTGGAGACCCACAAAATTGTAATTGTGAACAAAGCTTCCGTTTCTGTCCCAACCGGCAATTACAGTCAGATCCGGTACTGCCAAAGCCTTCTGGTAAACAAGATTAACCTGGTTTATGCTCAGGTCGGATTTTGCCATTTTCAAATCGTACCGGCAAACAAAAGCAGTATCAATTAATGGCTGAAGCTTTAAAGAATCGGCTGACAGTTGGGCTAATGCACTACTATCGGGTTGAGGGATATAG
>DATBXH010000645.1:0-3545 GCA_036514375.1 Bacteroidales bacterium
TTTAAAGAATCCTTCAATTACGGAAAGTCGGTAGCTGTATTTGGTGGCTCTGTTTCTGTAATACCGGTAAGTGATAGCGCAAAAAGTATGTGGAAAGAGTATTTGGGAATGACCATTACAAATTATGGAGTTCCTGGTGCAGGCTTTTCTTCATTGCAGGGAAAATCTATTCAGCAGCAGGTTGATGAAGCCGGTGTGTTTGATATCTATATCCTTTGGGCTTCAACGAATGATTATACAAATCATAGGGAGGTTGGATGTTATACCGATTATACGGAATTTGACGGTTATGATAAAGAAAAATTAACCACCCAGGCAGGAGGAATTAACTATTGCATAAAAAGGATCTTTGAGATAAATCCCCATGCTGTTATATACTTCTTTACATCAAGTAAAGCCTTTAATGATAGAGGCGGATACGATCCATTTTATCCGCAAGGGATGATTCAATACGTTGAAATGCAAAAAAAAGTCTGTGAGCTTCATGGAATACCGGTTCTTGATCAGTTCTCTTCAGGAGGATATAATATATACAATAAACATTTGTACTATACCGATCCTATCCATATGAATGCATCAGGCTACCAAAAATTAGGAGAACTGCAAGTGTCGTTTCTTGCCTTTCCATAGTGCTGTAAAGAACAATAACTGTCGTTTGGAATATGCTTACTTCTACTCCATTTTTTCTAAATTTGCTGTCTTCCATTTTAAACTGTTGAGTTTATTTTTCATCAGAAATAGCTTCTTTAAGTATTCACTGGCAGCACAACTATTCGGAGAATAAATTGGGCAATGAAGGTCAAAGCAAAAGGCACCGTTGGACAGTAAATTATAGGAGAATCACAGTCAAACAACAATAGTATCATTCAACTATTAGTTTAATAACAAATATTCCACTGTTTGTTTGCAGTTTAACTATATATAAACCACTTTCCAAATTATTTAAATGCATAGTCTGTTCACTTGTTTTAATTTGTTGACATAAAACATTCTTTCCATTTAAATCAGTAATTGTAACCATGTATGGCTCGACTATATCACTAACAATTTTAACATAATCTTTTGTGGGATTAGGATAAATCATAATTTTGTTAATCGTAGCAGGATTTATTGCATCTACACAGTTATCAGACACACAGAACATTTTTTCTTTAGCCCATTGACCACCTACCCATGCATTATCAATAGCTTGCACACTCCAGTAGTAAGTTCCGTCAGGTAAATTGTTTATGACATATTTATTGGTTTGACCGGTATTACCTATCGCAGGTATTCGACGGAAACCATCGGTAACTGATGTCATAGGACTAACAACGTCAACATCGCTAGGTATTTTGCCAATACGAGCGTTATAACTTAATCCATTTTGTGGGGTTTGGTCGTCGGAAGCTTGACTCCATTCAAGCAGCACAGTCTTGGAGTTAACAGTTTGTGTAAGATTGGTCGGTGCTGATGGTCCGTTATTTAATGAATATTCACCAATATTCTTGTAGATATTGGAACCAATTAAAATATCTAAAAGCCCATCGTTGTCATAATCACCCCATGTTGAATTACCTATTATCCCAGGTAAATAAATATTGCTTTGTTCCGAAAAAGTTTCATCTCCATTGTTTTTGTAAATTCTAGTTTTAGGTACCCAGTCATAAGTATTTTCTAAAAAGTAACCTGAAATAAGTACATCTAATAATCCGTCATGGTTATAATCACCCCAGGTTAATGAACTGTATTGAACAGATGGCAGTGAAATTCCAGTAACTTCAGAAAAAGTTTCATCTCCATTGTTCTTGTAAATCTTAGTTACCCAATCAGCATTAGAATCCTGTCCGCTTAATAAAATATCCAATAGACCATCGTTATTATAATCACCCAAAACCATAGCTGATCCCCAGCCTATATTTATTTGTAAATTATTACTTTTTTCAATGAAATTTCCATTACCGTCATTTATGTAAATTCTTAAAAAAACGTTATTTGAAATTGTATCAGCAATTAAAATATCTAAGGATCCATCTTTATTCATATCTCCCCAAGCCACAGGAAAATAACCAATACCTTTCAAGACAACTGTTTGTTTTGTAAAAGTTCCATTTCCATTGTTTTTATAAATTCTAGGTAAGGTATCTTCCGCATTTAGTATATGTCCAACTATAATAATATCTCCGAGACCGTCATTATTATAGTCACCCCATGCTTCTGAACTAGCGTATACACTTGGAAATGAAGTCTCAGTTAATTCAGTGAACGATCCATCACCATTGTTTTTTAATATTGTGGGAGTAATTTCGGAATAGTAAGTATTACAATTTCCTGTCAATAAGATGTCAATAAGTCCATCGTTGTTATAATCAATCCACTGAGCAGAGCCAAATGATTGACCTGTAATCGAAATGCATGTTCCTTCAGAAAAAGTCCCATCTCCATTATTTTTGTAAATTTTCAGTATAGACGAAGTATCTGTATAAGCAGTTGATAGTATATCTAAAAATCCATCATTATTATAATCGCCCCATGCGGTTGGGCTTGAACCTGCTAAAGATATTTCTGTCTGTTCTTCATATGCACATTTTGTCATTATTACAACAGGGTTTTCTGCACTAGTATTGGTATTGTAATTTTCATTACCAGTAGTTCCATTATATTCTAAAACAGCTATACTATAATTGGTTCCATCTTTCAAGCCGGATACTGTAACTTCGTTTTCTGTACCGTTGTAGACGCAATACCATCCTGATGTTCCAATTTGAGTTCCTTCGCCAAAGATGCTTTTAGCGAGATACGTGGTATTATTATTTACTGGCGGTGCAATTTCGTTATTATTTTCTGACATTAAAACAATACGTCTATCGCAGCTTCCATTGGTCCAGCTTAGGCTCATTTTACTGATGCCTATATTGTCAGCCACAATATTAGAAGCTTGATTTGCAGTTATGGTAAATGTGTTTTCCGTTGCCCATTCACCTCCGGCAAAAGCGTTATCAATAGCTTGAACGCTCCAATAGTAAGTTCCCGAAGGTAAATTATTTATGGAGTATCCGGTTGTTTGACCTGCATTACCAATGGCTGGTATCCAGCGAACGCCATTAACAGTTGAGGCTTCAGGACTGACTACGTCATAAGCTTCTGGTGATGTACCTATACGTACATTATAACTTAATTGATCCTGTGGAGTTATTATATCAGTTGCTTTATCCCATTCTAACGTGGCACTATTAAAATCAATGGATGTTTTCAAATTGGTAGGTGCAGTTGGTGGCGTATTTTTGGGGTAAGGCACATAAGCTCCATTATTTTTATAAATTTTATAGCCACTGAACTTATCTACATATCCATCGTTATCATAATCAACCCACGTTGCTGAGCCAATGGGTTCTGAAACTCCATCGTTGTTATAATCTATGCCAGCTGCAGAAATATCAGGTAAGGTAATTCCAGTTTGGAGGGAGAAAGTTCCATCTCCATTGTTTTTGTAAATGTTCGAATCGATTTGAAGGTCCAAAAATCCATCATTATTATAATCGCGCCAGGTTAGTAAACCAACCTTA
>DATBXH010000646.1:0-6439 GCA_036514375.1 Bacteroidales bacterium
TCAGGGACATTTTCCAGGGCTTCGGGCGAACTTTCACTAAGCCCGGGCAGGTAATCCCCGACTTCGGGGAGTCGTTCCCCTAGTTCAGGGAAACTTCGCCCGAGCTCGGGGAAACCCTGCCCTAGTTCGGGGGAACATCGCCCTAGTTCGGGGGATCTCTGCCCTGGTTAGGGGGAACATTGCCCTAGTTCGGGAACCTTTCACTTAGCTCGGGGGAAGCTTCCCTTAGCTCGGGGAACGTTCCCCCGGCAAAAGGGAAGTATTAAATATTCACTTCCAACATCATCACTGTTTTGATCTCAAATGCCGCAAATGAAGGCTTACCATCTGAACTCCACATTTACTTCGGTTCCTTTATTCTGTTCGGAATAAAAATCAAATACTCCGTTGAGTGATTCCACCCGTGATCGGATGTTGGCAATACCGGCACCTTTGGATGTACGCAGAATGGCGGTGTCAAATCCTTTCCCGTTATCCTGGACGGTAAGATTAATACGGTTTTCTTCCTGAACCAGTTGTACAATGAGTGTAGTAGCCTGTGAATGCTTGAACGCATTATTAATGAGTTCCTGGGCTATCCGATACAGGCTTATCTCAATTTTAGGATCAACCCGTTTCTCATCGCCATAACATTGAAAGTTAATATTTATTTGTTTGCTATGCAGACTATTGCAAAAATCGCTCAGTGCATCTTTTAATCCGAATTTTACCAATGCTTCCGGCATCATATTATGAGCCACCCTTCGTAATTCCTGAATAGATGAGTCGAGCATGTTAAGGGCTTTATTGTACAATTCAACACTTTCGGAGGGGAAGACGATGTTACCTTTCATGTTGGAAAGTGTTAGTTTAATGCCGGATAGCAGTCCTCCCAAACCATCGTGAAGATCCTTTGCAAGACGACTGCGTTCGGCTTCTTCCCCCTGAAGTACGGATTGGGTAGCTAACAATTGATGGTGTTTCTCTAGCTCGCGGATTTTCTGTTCTTTCAGATGCAGCTCCTGTTGAGTGATTTTTCGTTTTTGCCTTAGGTTTCGATAATAAAATAAGGCAATCACAACAATTGCCGTAAAAAGTATAGTTAAAATCAGCATTTGAAGCCTTGATGCTACCTTTTCTTTCTCCAGTATTTTTATTTGATTCTGTTGTTTCTCGGTATTATACAATGCATAAATCAGCGTTACATGTCTTACATTGTCTTCATTCAAAACACTGTCGGCATAAGCCACTGATTTTTTGTAGCACTCAAGAGCAGTTTCATATTTTTTTTGGTTCTGATAAACCTTTGAAAGACCTTCATAGGCAACCTGTGCTTGTGATTTTGAACCTATTTTTAATGCTATATCAAGCCCTTTCTGAAAGAAATCGATTGCCTTAGCGTAGTTCTTCTCTTGAAGGAATGCATCACCGATATTTGTGTAACTAACAGATATATATATTTTATCGCCAATTTGTTCGTTTATAACTAACGCATGATTAAAATATTCTACGGCTCTTTCGTATTCATGTTTTTTTAAGTAAACCTCTCCAATTGAATTGTAGCAAATAGCGATTCCGGCTATTTTATTGGCTTGTATATCATAATTTAAAGAGCCTTTATAATAATATAATGCGCTATCGAGGTTATTTTGCGCTTCATAAACATAACCGATGTTCTGCAGGTTTATGGCAACGCCCCATGCATTTCCCCGGTTTCTTTCCAAAGGCAATGACCTTTTGAAACATTTCAAGGCATCATCAAGCTGGTTCAGGCTTATATAGATATTACCAATGCTGTTTACCGAGATACAGATATTTTTAACATCGTTTAATTCTTCTGCCATTTTGAGCGCTTTCATATGAAAATCGAGCGCTAGTTTATTTTCATCGAGTCGTCGGTAAACGACACCAATATTGTTTAGTATCTGAATCTTTAATTTTTTGTCGGAGGTATTATCTGCAACTTCCAGTGCTTTTTTATGCAGCGCGAGTGCTTCCGGATAGTTTGACAGATTTCGTTTGATAACTCCCAGTTTGTCATAGCTTTCAGCCATTCCCTGGGTATAATTGATAGATGTGGATAGTTGGAGCGCCTTGTTGAAGATCCTGACAGTAAGGGCAGAATCTTTAACCTTAGGCATATATTCGATTAGTGAGTCTACCTTGGATTTATTGTCAGACATTTGATCCAATTTCCTAATAATGCTGTCGGGTACCTGTTCTCCTGAAAAACCTGTAACAGGAACAAGAGAAAGGAGTATCGTTAGAATTAATAAAAATCGGTTCATTTTGAAAATCACTTATTAGGTTACTACGTACTCCAAAGTTAAGTTAAAACTCAAACTCAACATTGACATCGGTTCCTTTACCGGGTTCTGAAGTCAATTCAAATCTTCCATTCAGAGATTCTACGCGTGATTTGATATTAGCTATGCCGGCCCCTTTCGACATTTTCAGCACGTTGATATTGAATCCTCTTCCGTTGTCCTGAACGGTGAGATGTAAACGTTTTTTATCAAAGATAAGTTGAATTATCAATTCGGATGCCTGAGCATGCTTCATAGCATTGTTAATAAGTTCCTGAGCTATCCGGTATAAACTAATTTCAATTTTTGAGTCGTAACGTGTATCCGTACCAAAATATTGGAATTTAATGTTAATTTGGTGATTGTTTAATCCATTACAGAAATCATCCAAAGCATCTTTGAGTCCAAATTTAACTAATGCCTCCGGCATCATATTGTGAGCTACGCGACGTAGTTCGATTATGGAAGAATCGAGCAAACCTAAGGCTTTATTATATAATTCCATATTCTCCGAAGATACAATAACATTGCCTTTCATGTTTGCGAGTGTAAGCTTTATACCGGACAGCAATCCACCCAACCCATCATGGAGATCGCGCGCCAGCCTGCTTCGTTCTGTCTCTTCACCCTGCAGCACCATTTGGGTGGCAAGTAACTGATGGTTCTTTTCAAGTTCTTTAAGCTTCTGCTTATTTATTTTATTAGCTTGTTCTGCTATGATTCGTCCGACCCTGACTCTGTGGATAATATAGGAACTTGTTATACTAAGGATGATAATCAGCAAAGCTAAAACATAAATGAACAGGTCCTTTTTCTTCTTAACAAGGTTAAGACGTAATATTTCATTTTCTTTTTTTTGCGATTGGTATTTGGTCTCAAGCTCAAATAATTGTTTCGATTTTTCCGCATTATAGATGGAGTCTCGCAATGTCATGTATTTTACATAATAATCCCTGGCATTTTTATAATCGTGAGCATCATCATATGTCTGTGCCATGGCTTCGTAAAGAAACTGGATGCCACCGGTCAGATTCCTTTTCTTTGCAATATCCATTGATTCCTGGTAACTTTCAATCGACTTATCGTATTGTTTTAATCGATGGTATGTCCTTCCCAGGCTGTAAAGACTCCCGGCGAGTCCATCCCAGTCATTTGTTTCCCTGTAATAAGATATGGCCTTCTGAATGTATGGAAAGGCTTTATCCGGTTTATCATACTTGTTATAAACCGCGGCCAGATTTTGATCGCAATTCGCTATACCCGACTGATTTCTTAACTTTTCATAAAGCCTTTGTGCTGTTTCGAAGTAACGGATAGCCGTATTGTAGTCAATTGTTTTTTGGAGCCTTGTTCTGGTTTCGCAATACTCTCGTGAACTGTGAAGATTTCCAAGATGACTGGTAGTCCTTGCAATGCTGATAGAGTCGTTAAGTTTCCGAAAAGTTTCTAAAGCACTTGTGTAATATGACAAAGCTTTTTTGAAATTTTCCAGATAACTATATATAATACCGAGTTCATCATTTAAATCAGCTATCCTTTTGATATCTTTTCGCTGTTCTTCTATTTTTAATGCCTCCAGAAAGTATTGTGTAGCTTTTCCGAAATCCTCTTTGCTAGTGAAATATCTTCCCAACTGTTGATTAGCCCTCGAGAGGTATTGAGGTAACGAAGCTTTTCGCGACAATTCCAGCGCTCTATTGGCAAAAATCAGGCACGAATCCGGGTTATTATTCAGATACTGACTTGATTTGTTGAGACTGGTTACAATCTGCAGTGTGTCAATAGGAGTACCTGAAGTTGTGAAAAAACAAGTTAGCAAATAAACCAGGGCGTATAAACGATACATCTTCATTTCGGTTTTGGGGCTAGTATTAAGGATTATTTAAATTTAGAACAATTCTTTTAAAGAAATGAATTCTGACACTTAGTTTTTGAGGTTCAGTTCAATAATTACCTCATTTCCTTTGTTATGATGAGGCAGGATCATAAACTTACCTTTCTGTATTTCAACCCATAATTTAATATAGGCAATTTCTTTTGCACCAGGAATGGTTGTGCGTGATAAGTCGAACCCATTGCAATTAATAGCTATTTGCATGCTAAGATTGAAGTTATCCCTGGATAGCGAAATGGATATCTCCGAAGCTCCGGAATATTTGACAATGTACGCGAGAACTGCTCGTAATACCCGGAAAACAGACATCTCATGGGATTCTTCCAAATGCTGAAATTCGCTGGTAAAACTTAGATTTATTTTTAGGTTTCGCTCTTGCTCAAGTGCTTTGCAATATTCCGTAAAATAAGTATGCAATCCTTTGGTCACAAGTTTTTCGGGAGCCATACTGTCGGCAACTTCACGGAATTCGTTAATGGACAGGTCAAGCATTTGCAATGCACGTTCAAATTGCAAAACATCCTCGTTTGTTAAAATTAACCGTTCTCCCATATCCTTCCAAGTTTAGAGGTTATAATTCTTACTATCTCAGTAATACTTTTTACCATAGCAAAAATATCGCGTTCCTTTTTTAAAAAAATCCCCAAAAAAGGGGATTATTGTATATGTTCCGGTGAGATAATCTTGTGTTGTTTGACCTGAATTATTGTAAATAGTTTAATTTGTTCGGTTAATAATAAAATGTTACATAGCAATTAGTTTAAGGTGTAAGGCTAAGTAATTCAGGGCGTTTCCAATAGGGCTCAGGAATCAAAGCAGAAGGAAATAAAGTTGATGTAAGTAGTGAAAAATTCCCTTACTTAAAGTATAGCATTTCCATGATAAATAATCCAGCTAAAGTAGGAATCTGGAAGAATGAAGTATTTTATCGAAATAATAATCAATAGTCAAAATTATTAGCGTTTTATCTATTTGTTTAATAACTTTCGATAAACAATAAAAACTATTTGTCATGAGTTTCGAATTGCCAAAACTACCGTACGCAATGAATGCGCTTGAGCCGCATATCAGTCAGAAAACCTTGGAATTCCATTATGGAAAGCATCACCAGGCTTATGTAAATAACCTGAACAATTTGGTTAAAGGTACCAAATTTGAAAGCGCTTCTCTCGAGACGATTATAAAAGAAGCCGAGGGTGGGATCTTTAACAATGGTGCTCAAATTTGGAATCACACCTTTTATTTCAGTAGTTTTTCTCAAAAGGGTGGGGGAGAACCTGTGGGTGACCTGGCCCATGCTATTAAACAAACCTTTAATTCATTCGCCGGTTTTAAGGAAAATTTCGCCAAAGCATCGGCTACATTGTTTGGTTCGGGTTGGACATGGCTGGTTAAAAATTCGGATGGTTCGCTCGATATTATTCAGGAATCAAATGCGGGCAATCCGCTGCGAAAAGGCCTGATACCGATTCTAACCTGCGATGTATGGGAACATGCATACTATCTCGATTACCAGAATCGACGTCCGGATTATATCGAATCATTCTGGAAAATTATTGACTGGGAGATTGTTGGGAAGAGGTTTTAATTATAACTTAGGAAGTTTTTAAAACTGCCTCCGTAGTCTGGTTTATGGAGCAATAAATGTATTATGATAGAGAACTCAAAGGGGTATCATGCCCCTATGCACACCGCTGAACATATTCTTAATCAAACGATGGACAGGATGTTTGGCTGCGGGCGTTCGTTTAGCAGCCATATAGAACGGAAAAAGTCAAAATGCGATTATTATATTAACAGGCCTTTAACTGAAGATGAATTGGATGCCATTCAAAAAAAAGTGAATGAAGTTATTCAGAGTCATTTTGATGTAACGGAAGAATTTATCAGCAAAAGCGAGGCCTTGGATAAGTACAATTTATCCAAATTGCCCGATGATGCAGGTGATACCGTGCGTATTGTGAAGATCGGTGATTATGATGCATGCCCTTGCAGCGGATTGCATGTCGGAAATACATCGGAGATAGGACAGTTTTTTATTTCTTCCGCTTCATTTGAAAATGAAGTTGTTCGTTTGCGTTTTAAAGTTAAGGAGTTGTAAGGAAGTAATTTGGATACACAGGAAAAATTGAATATATGAATGATAAAACTAGTTCCCTGCCTACATTTCTTCATTGGTTTTCATGGACAATATCTGTCATTGCCAGTGTCTTTTTTTTGGTTGACACTATTAAAGGAGGTATACCCTACCTTTTAGTGG
>DATBXH010000647.1:0-4327 GCA_036514375.1 Bacteroidales bacterium
ACAAAAATTATAAGGTTAATGAACCCCGGGAAGACAAATTTTACAAGGGGATTGACCTAGTGCAAATGAAAGACGCCAATGACAAAAATGCCGAGTTTTGGGAAACCCACAGGCATCAGCAACTATCTAATTCCGAAAAAAATGTTTACACTGTCATCGATAGTGTAAAACGTGTGCCAGCTTTTAAACGTACCATGAACCTCATGATGCTGGTTATTTCAGGATACAGGGACTTTGGATACTTTGAAATTGGTCCTGTAAACACATTTTATAGCTATAACCCTATCGAAGGCGTCAGATTAAGGTTTGGAGGGCGCACCACTCCGAAGCTAAGTAAAAAAATTAACTTCGAAACTTACCTGGCCTATGGCAATACGGACAAAGAGTATAAATATTATCTGGGAACCACTTATTCGCTATCGTCAAAAACTATTTATGAATTTCCTGTAAAGTCAATAAAGCTTAGCTTTCAGAATGAAACCAAGATTCCGGGACAAGAACTTCAGTTTGTTCAGGAAGACAACGTTTTATTGTCAATTAAAAGAGGCGTCAATAACAAATTACTCTATAATAAAATATTACGAATAGAACACCTGAATGAGTTCGAAAATCACTTTTCATATACTGTTGGATACAATTATATGCGGCAATCGCCGGGGGGTGATCTTTATTTCAATCCTATCAATTATATATCGGGCTTTAATAATATTCAACGTATCAACATGTCCGAAGCTTATATAATATTGCGATATGCACCACATGAGCAGTTTTATCAGGGTAAGATTTACCGAATTCCGATTGCCAACAAGTATCCTGTTTTCCAACTTCAATACAACGCAGGTGCTAAATTTCTCAACAACGATTATAATTATTCCAACATAAAATTCAGCATAACGAAACGATTCTACCCTTCAATTTTAGGGTATACCGATGTAATATGGGAAGCTGGTAAAATATTTGGAAAAGTCCCCTACCCTCTGCTATTTATACATAGGGCAAACCAAACATACTCATACCAGATTACATCATACAACCTTATGAACTTCCTTGAATTTGTAAGCGATCAATATACTTCGTTAAATGTTGATCACTGTTTTAACGGGTTTATTTTTAACAAAATACCACTGCTAAAAAAATTAAAACTACGGGAAGTCGCGACTTGTAAGGTTTTATACGGAAGTGTAAGTAAAACCAATAATCCGGAATATCAGTCCGGTCTATTTAAATTCCCAACGGACAATGCAGGGAACCCTATTACATATACGCTTGAAAAGCAACCATATGTTGAGGCCAGCGTAGGTATCTCCAACATTTTTAGGTTTTTCAGGATCGATTTGGTGAAACGGTTAACTTATCTGGACCATCCTAATGTTGCAAGTACAGGTATCAGAGCCAGATTTAAATTTGATTTTTAACGATATGACACCACGCGATAAAGCACAGAAAACTATTTACAGTATAATTAATCCCGCAGTAAATCTATTGGTTAAACTCAGAATTACTCCAAATGCAATAACTTCTGCAGGATTGATCATTAATTTACTGGCAGCCATCATTTTTATTATTGGAGGTGAACATGGAGAACGAGGCGACTTATCGTATATTGGCTGGGGATGCGGGTTAATTCTCTTCGCAGGTCTGTTCGATATGCTCGATGGACAGGTAGCTAGGCTTGGTAATAAGACTTCGCGATTTGGAGCACTTTACGATTCGGTTTTGGACAGATACAGTGAACTGATCATGTTTCTTGGTATTTGCTATTATCTGGTAGCCCATCATTACTTTCTCAGCTCATTGGTAACCTTTATAGCCTTAATAGGATCCATGATGGTCAGTTATGTAAGGGCAAGAGCCGAAGGATTGGGTATTGAATGCAAAGAAGGACTGATGCAAAGACCCGAGAGGATCATTATTATTTCTGTTTCAGGGATTATTTGCGGCATTGTCTCGGCATGTTCAGGTGGCAATCAGAAATTCTACATCAGTTGGCTGGATATAGACATCATAGAGACCATTTCTATTTTTATTTATCCAATTGCGTTAGTAGCAGTTATGGCAAATTTCACGGCTATAAAACGACTGAACCATTGCAAAAAACAATTGAGCAAAAATAAATCATGATGAAAGGATATATCATTTTAAACCTCCTTTTGTGTTCTATCGTGTCCGTTACTGGTCAGGAGAATTATCCGGTACCGGTCAAAACGGACAAATTCCTGTTCTATTTTCAGCGAAGTCATAACAGGAATACCATTATTTATGAATTAAACACCTTACAGACAGGACAGATAAATGTCAATAAACCGGTAAATTTTTACTGGATCAGGTATGAAGAAGGAGGAATTAAAAAGGAGCTTTCTTTTATCCAGCGTAAGGCATTTGGGCTTCAATGGCAACTGGTTGATAAAGCAAAAGAAAACTTCATTCTGCACTTTAACAGTTTCAAAAAAAGAGAAATTTTCCTGCTAAAAATCGAAGGCAGTTCTTCTTACAAAGCATATATCACTATTAACGGAGAACTTGCCGAACTTATCCGAATGTACATAAAATCGGAAAACAATTCATTCGGATTTCCCTTGTCTGTCAAATACATAGAAATATCGGGCGTTAACCTGAGGACCGGGAAAAATGTCAATGAAACATACATACCGTAATTACAAAACATGAACGCGCTAAATAATAAAAACAAAGATTTGTCGGCCAAAGCAAAGATAACGGTGATTTTATTCTCTGCTTTGTATTTACTGGTTATATCTTTGCTGGTAGGTCTTCGCATCGAACATTGGCTAATTCTGGGTCTATACAACCTTTGTATATTTATCAGTTCAAAAACCAGAAAACTCATTCTGGCATTTACCATTTTCTTAGTTTTTGGTATCCTGTACGATCTGATGAAAGCTTACCCCAATTACCAGGTAAACCATATAGATATTTCGTCACTTTATCATTTTGAACAAAAACTGTTTGGCTTAACAGCGAATGGCCGTTTATTTACTCCAAATGAGTTCTTTGCCTTACATCACAACACTTTCCTCGACGTTTTATCCGGCTTGTTTTATATTAACTGGATGCCAGTACCTCTTGCAGTTGCGCTTTACCTCTACCTGAAAAACAAACAACAGTTTTTATATTTCTCTCTCACATTCTTTTTAATCAACCTGCTGGGTTTTTGCATATACTATCTTCATCCTGCTGCACCTCCCTGGTATGTCGATCTCTACGGATTCAATATAAACAAAGGAGTACCGGGTAATGCGGCTGGCCTTAGCCGGTTTGACAATTTGCTTCATATACCTGTTTTTGAATCTATTTATTCGCGAAACTCTAATGTTTTTGCAGCTTTACCATCGCTACACAGTGCATACCCAGTGGTGGTTCTTTATTATGGAATTAAAAACAGATTGGGCCGGATAAATGTATTGCTTGGCTTATTTATGATTGGCATTTGGTTTTCGGCGGTTTATTCAGGTCACCATTATGTTACCGACGTTTTATCCGGTATTATTTGCGCCTGCTTGGGAATACTGCTATTTGAAAAGGTCCTGTTAAACAACACTATTTTTAAAAAATGGGTGGATAAATATACTTTACTAATCTCTTGATTCACATGAAATGTACAGAACTAAATTCCGGGAATACCTGTAAATTCTAAATATAACAATAAATTCACCAGTATGAATTATACATACCGGGTTATAGGTCACAAAAATCAGCAAGATGAAACTGTTTCATAAAATTTTTACATGTTTTACATGCATTTCAATATCTGGCATCTTAGGAGGGTTGTTTTACTTCATTTCAGAAGATAGTATATGTCCGTTGGCCGTCGGCATTGAAGGTTTATTAATTGGTTTGTCCTCCTCATTCTTTTACTTAAAGTGCAAATTCCGACACAATTATAAGTAGTATAAGCAAAAAGAGTATAGATACACAGAAGTGTAGTAAGTCATATTATTAAGAACAGCAAACTACACTTCTGTGGAATAAACTATAGTAAACCTATACAGCTTCTGATGTTACTGGCACGCTGAATTGGCTAAACCCGGCGTTCCATAATCGCCGGTCGAATATGTTAACGTGGAAGCACACCAGTTGGTACCGATTTTGGCATCTTCCACATTTTTCACAGATGGATCCAGTTGTAATGATTTTCCGTCAAGGTTGGTTAAAAAACCTTCTGTTGAATAATCTACCGAACAAATAACGGTTCCATCCAACCCGTTCGTTCCATAGGTATTAATGATGAGCTCATCGCCAGTATTAGTAAGGGCTAAGGAGCCGTAAACATAACGAACATTATCGGTTGCCGCACTGGTTCTACCCAACA
>DATBXH010000648.1:0-3683 GCA_036514375.1 Bacteroidales bacterium
TTTGCTTTCGACCCGTCAAACGATACCTGTCTATACCAACTGGATTTTATTTTCCGGAATGATCGAAGCTTTCTTCTGCAAGTACGGTTATGACTATGATCCTCTTCGTATCGAATACGGAATTAGGGAATTTGGCCAACATTGGTATACAGGTGATGGTATGTTTTCTGATGGCATGCAGTTTCACGTTGACTATTACAACAGCTACGTCATTCAACCCTATCTGACAAATATTCTGGACGCCGTAAAGGAAAGAACGAAAGCCTACAATTGGTTTGCTCCCAGATTGGATCAAATTACCAAAAGATATGCCGTGTTGCAGGAAAGGTTTATTAACACAGATGGAAGTTTCCCGGTTACAGGGAGATCCATTGTTTATCGTTCCGGCGCTTTTCATCACCTGGCAGATATGTCCTTACGGAAACAATTACCTACCTCATTAAAACCTGCACAGGTACGGTGTGCCTTAACTGCAGTAATCAAAAAAACGTTAGAGGCCCCATCTGCTTTTAATGAAAAAGGATGGTTGAATATCGGGCTTTACGGAGACCAACCAGATTTAGCAGAATTTTACATTACAACCGGCAGCTTATATCTTTGTACGGCTGTTTTTTTACCATTGGGTTTGCCGGAAACAGACGAATTTTGGTCGGCCCCAGCTGAACCATGGACATCTGTAAAAATTTGGAATGGGCAGGATGTACCTGCCGACCATGCATTGGACTTGAGATAGTTACTATTTTAATCTGAGACATTCATGACAAAACGCTCTTTAGTTTTAATTTATACCAATCTGTTTTTTTGTTTCTCGACCTTTGGACAAAACAAAAAAATGCTGGAAGTTATTGATTCAAGTCTGAATTTTTCGATACAACAATACACAAGGATGGCTGATACGCTTTCCAATAAGCCGGGAGCTTTACCCCGTAGTATTGACAAAAAAGGAAAACTGATAACCTGCAAATCAAGCTGGTGGACGAGTGGTTTTTTCCCGGGCTCATTGTGGTATCTTTATGAATATTCGCATGATAAAAATCTCAAGAGCCTGGCTGAACAGTTTACCGAAAGAGTCAAGGACCAGCAATATACCAAAGATAACCATGACGTTGGATTCATGATATACTGCAGCTTTGGAAACGGTTACCGGATTACGGGAAACCCGGATTACAAAAAAGTTATTCTTAACGCTTCAAATTCGCTCAGCACACGATTCAACCCTAAAGTGGGATGTATCCGCTCATGGGATTGGGGGCCATGGCAGTATCCCGTAATCATTGATAACATGATGAATCTTGAGTTATTGTTTTTTGCCTCGAAAACCAAAGGATACGAAAATCTGGGAAAGATTGCTGCTTCGCATGCCAACATAACCTTATTAAATCATTTTAGATCAGATGGAAGTTGCTTCCATGTAGTTTCATATGATACCCTCACTGGAAAGGCTTTAACGCACCAAACCCGGCAGGGATTTGCCGACGGGTCCGCCTGGGCACGTGGCCAGGGTTGGGCACTTTATGGTTATACAATGTGTTATCGCGAAACCAAAGACCCGAAATACCTGGAACAAGCAAAAAAAGTAGCCGGCTTTATCCTCAATCACCCGAGATTTCCCAAAGACAAAATTCCTTATTGGGACTTTGATGATCCAGCCATTCCAAATACACTTCGCGATGCATCTGCAGGAGCCATTATCTGCTCGGCTTTAGTAGAATTAAGCCAATATGTGGACAAGAAAACTTCTAACGAATATCTGACTGTGGCAGAAACACAAATTCGCACGCTATCATCATCTAATTATTTAGCAAAGTTGGGAGAAAACGGGAATTTTATACTAATGCATTCGGTAGGCTCGAAACCCGAGAATTCTGAGGTTGATGTTCCTCTTAGTTATGCTGATTATTATTATATCGAAGCCATGTTGAGATATAGAAGACTAATAGCTCACAGATAGTTTCCGTTTTATATCTTCCGAATTTTGGAAATCTGTAACGTTTTTTAAACGCGTCATCTTGGCTTCATTAATGAAACTTTATTTATATACACTTTGTTGCCAGCCCGAAGCCGCAGGAAATACAGTCCATTCGGGAAAGAAGACAAATCAACGGTAGCCTTTTGCCTGCTCAACCCATCCAGAGTTAAACGTATCTGGCCAACCTTCAATCCATTATATTTATATATCTCAACATACGGTGAAACCCTAAAATCAGCACTTACCAAAAGGGTAATCACACCCGAAGTCGGGTTAGGAAACGTCATAATCTCCGATGTCATGGAGTCAACGTACCCTACAGGCCTTTCAATAATCAGGTTAAAAGGAAGAGTTGCCTTTGCCCCTACCCTATCCAAAGCAACCAGTTGCAATTTTATTGTTTGAGCTTCCGAACCGGAAGGCGTGCCCGAAATTTGAAGAGCTTTAGGATCAAAATCAAGCCAGGATGGAAGCTTTGAGTTGCCATCTTCAGAAAGGCTGATCGAGAGTGAATCACCAAAATCCTCATCGAAAAAATAAGTACCTGCAAAAGATATCTTAAAAGGTTCGCCTAATTGTACTGTTTGATCTTTAATTGCATTTATGGCAAACGGAGGATCGTTCACATCCAGCACATTTATATCAAAGTTATTCCACATAGCTCGTCCCTCGATATCTGAGCCTGAGATGGAGACAGTGTAACGATTTTGCTTTTCGTAATCAAACACAACATTTGAAAGCAATGAATCACCGTGGATCCTGAAGTAACGCTGATCCGAGTTGTCATTACCGGTAAAGGCAAGAGAACCTCCCTGTATTTTAATTGAGTCCGGAACTTGCAATCGTCCGATCAGGGTACCCTGTCGCTGATTTTCGGGAATGCGGGACGGCATCAACTGAAGTACATCCGGAGGTAATGCGTTTCCGCAGTTCCAGTGTGCCTGCCACCCTTTGCCTGTTGAAGTTGAAGCTGATACAAACTTAAAAGTTAGAGCTCCGGAATTGGAGGTAACTACCTTAGGAGGAAACACACCTGTATAACGCCCAATTACCGCAGATTGTGTATTAAAACCATTATAAGCAATCAATGAATCATTTGCCGTCATCCCAAAATCAGTAAAAACGGAAGAGATTACGCCAAGATCCTTTTGGAATATTGTAAAAGTATAGTTATCGCCAGCAAAATAATCTCCTTCCGGTCCGCCCATATCAGTGAATGAGCCGGAACAAAGGGTATTGCCACAAGATGAAAATTTTTCGCGCAACAAATTCCAAAGTTCCTGCCGGGTACGATCATAACCAAGCGCCCAGATTCCAATACCGCCAATGTTACACATATTTACCATATCGTATTTAAAGCCCAGGCTGACAGAATCGTCATACCAACACTGACGCCATGAGGTACCGCTCGTGTAAGCATAATATGGTACCGATGCGTGACGGTCCCATAGTCTTCCGTTGTAAGAAGCAGTCAATGCAGCATCGTTATAAATTCTGGCAGTACCGCTGCCGGAAGTGTTGCTGTTTGGAAGACTGTCCGTAGTGGGCCAATCGTAACCATAATAAGGCACACCAAGACAAAGTTTATTATTTGGGACCCCCAGTTGCAGGTAATATCTTACACTCCGTGTGACATCATACGGCGTCCAGAATTTGCCATCATTCTTTGGTGAAACTGGTCCGGCCTTCGAGCTTCCCGAATAATAATAGTCAT
>DATBXH010000649.1:0-3302 GCA_036514375.1 Bacteroidales bacterium
CGTGAATTTCGCGTGGCCCGTCAATGGATATGCCAACCAGGAAATTGTTCTCTTTCAGAAAAGTACACCACTCGTCATTTAATAGAGTACCATTGGTTTGCAGGGAGTTTTTAATTTTCCGCCCTCCTGCGTATTTCTTCTGAAGTTCGACAGCTTTACGGTAGAACTCTACACCCTTTAATGTTGGCTCGCCACCTTGCCATATAAAACTAACAACCGGGACATCCTGGGCTTCGATATACTGTTTTATGAACGACTCAAGAACGGCGTCGTTCATCCTGTAACTGCCGGTGTTTGCATAGAGCTTTTCCTTCTCAAGATAATAGCAATACGTACAATTAAGGTTGCAGGTGGAGCTCATTGGCTTTGCCATTACCTGGAAAGCTACTGGTTTTCGTATGTTATTTATCATAGTTGTCGGCTATTAGTCTTACAACCAATAATTTTTACCATGTAGTATTTTGCGAGAGCAATTTATCCTGACCTTTTACATTCAGAAAACCATATGTATGGTTGTATTTTTGCCCATCTACAATTACCCAGTTAATAAATTGTCTTAATGTCTCATTTTTCTGAGTTTTATTAACAACAAAGCTTATATAGTCTTCTGGGATAGCTTTTGTATTCTGATTGTTCTCAAGATATTGCGTGAGAATATCTAAATTGTCGTATATCTGCTCATCCTTATCAATCTTGCCATTTTCGTTCAGGTCGATAGGAAGAATGCTGATTCCCTGAACAGGAAGACGATTGTTAAGGTCGAAAACGTATCCTAAATTATTATAGGTTATACCTGTAGTATCCTTTTGCACAGCCAAAACGAGGTATTGATCTTCGCCATTTATTTTTTTCCCCTTGATTTCTGTGGGCTGTAACCCAAAATGATTGGCAAAAGCAATGGTAGAACAGCTTTGATTGGTGCGGGTATAAACGGTATAAGTCGATATCGTTTGATCGTCATTTAATGCGTTGTTTGGATCAATAAAAAACACCTTCTTTAGATCGTCTTGCTTGAGGCCTTTTCGAAATTCTTTTTTAATCACCAGGTTACGATCGCTGGTTATAGGAAGTAAAGCAAACTTACCTACCTGAAAATAAATTTCGTTTGGACTAAGTTCTTCCTGGGTCAACGTATGGGCTACAACCCGAAGATTAGTGCTATCGATGGCTTGCTTACCCAACGGTTTATTGAATTGAAGCTTGATTCTAGCTTCAGGATTGACTTTTTTGTACTCGCTGATCCATTTCTCTATAAGCGGAAATGTAAACTTAGTGCCGCTGATGTAAACATAATCCTGTTGCTTCTGGGCATTTACGGTCAAAACAGAAAATATAACTGCAACTATAAATATTTGGGTAAATTTTAACGTTTTCATAATCTTAAACTTAATTGAATTGTAAAATAATAAATGAATAATTGGGTTACACTTTTCTTGTGCCAAATGGCAACATCGTTTATTACCAAAGTTATTTTTCGTTATAGGATTCATATTCAAAATTATTTTGCATAATACAAAATTGCAGTAAATCAATATGTTTTGAAATACCATTGATTTGGTATTTTGAGTACCAAGAGTTTGGGATGGAGAATAAGTATTTATACCATTCGTAAATACTTTCATTACAGTATAAATCAGAAAGTAATAGCGAGGCAGGTTACCAAAAAAGCCTGATCACTTTTAGAGAAATCAGGCTTTAAGAGAATTATTGCGTTTCATTTTTCCAGGTAGAATGGGATCCGTTCTGAAAAATTTTTTCAGAGTTTCTTCAGCATTCCATTTGAAAAACTCTTCCGGAAATGGGATATGGTCCTATTTATATTCTATAACCACGTTATTAAGTTTGCCAGTAAATTTAAATGGTACTTTGTAGTGATCAGTAACCGGAGAATTACGATCAGAACCTACATCAATACCGTCTTTATAAACTGCAATATAGCCTTCGGATGCTACAATATCTCGCTCGGCAACCTTTATATCATTGATGTATATTGCTTCAGTCCCGGCAGGTGTATTGTAATTTTTCACACCCTTTCCTGGTGATTCGTAATTCAGCTCAAATTTTAACCTGGATTTACCAAGTGGAACAGAAATGTTTGATTCCAGGTATCGAACTATAGAACCTGTATTATGGGCTACCTGAAATTTTCCATTCTGAATGTAAAGGCTAAGCCCATCAAATTCTGACCCGGTTGCAAATAATACCCCTTCAATATCTTTCGATGTAATATCAACATCTGCGGTAATTGTAAAAGGATCGCCCTGGAACTGAGGTCCGCTATAAGTTAGAAGCTGATTTACCCCAGGATACAAGATGACTTTGTTTCTTAGACCGTATGGACTCCGGGCGCGACCACCGGCACCATGACCCAATGCGTTATCAATTAATGGGTAGATATTGTATTTTTTTGCTTCTTCGTCAAATACGGTTTGAAGCTCTTTCAGCTTATCAGGAAATTTTGCAACCACATCGATCCGCTCATTAAAGTCTGTGGCCAGATTGTATAATTCCCATTTATCCTTTGCAAAATCGTCTCCTGGCCGGTGAAATACAGAGGCTTTCCAATCGTCTTTTACAATGGCTCTTTTCCCAAAAAGTTCATAATATTGGACAGTATGTTTATTAGGAGCATTGGCGTCACTGATTGCATAGCCTAGACTAATTCCTTCAATAGGTTGTTGCTTGTATCCTTTTATTACTTCAGGCACTCTTGCACCGGTTAGTTCATAAATTGTGGGCGCAAGATCAATCACATGCCCGTACTGAGTGCGTATACCTCCTTTTTCTTTAATAACTTTGGGATAGAAAATAATCAATGGCTGATGCGTACCTCCTTCGGCATTAGGATCTGCTTTCCATAAGCGAAATGGAGTATTCGTAGCCTGCGTCCAACCTGAAGGTGCATCTTCAAAGGAATGCTCTGTTCCAATTTTGTCAATGTTTTTATACAGCTCTGCCAACTGTTTGTCTTCATCCAGGCTGGCAATATAGCCATTCAGAAAACCGTTACGAGGGCTATGACTGGAACCATTGTCGCCGATACTAACCAGGACAAGTGTATTGTCCAACTGTCCTATTTCTTTGAGATAGTTTATAATACGACCAAATTCATAGTCAGCATGCGTTAGAAATCCGGCATATACTTCCATAAACCTTGAATAAACTTTTTTCTGTTCAGGTGTCAGACTATCCCAGGCTTTTACCGTCGGATCACGATCTGGTAAGATTGCATCAGATGGTATTACACCAAGTTTTTTTTGGCGGGCAAAAACTTCTTCACGATACCAGTCCCAGCCTTTGTC
>DATBXH010000650.1:0-2477 GCA_036514375.1 Bacteroidales bacterium
ATCGATGATTTGGGTGTCATTAAAAGCCAGGGACAACCTGAATTTCGTATTGAACTAGAACAGGATAAAATGGCATTATACGGCGTTGCAACTGCTGATTGTAATGCCGTGATAGAAATGGCTATTGGTGGTAAAGCTGCATCTATATTTTATGAAGGTTATAAGAAATTTGACATTCGCATCCGTTTTCTCCCTGAATACAGGATGACAGAAAAAGAAATAGGCAATCTTATGGTTCCGACACTATCAGGAGGTCAAATACCTATTAAGGAAATTGCAGAAATAAATAAGATTACAGGTCCCATATTGATTTTCAGGGACAATAATGATCGGTTTGTGGCTATTAAATTCTCTGTAAGAGGAAGGGACATGGGATCAACTGTTGCCGAAGCACAGAAAAAGGTAAATGCTGCTATCAAATTGCCGAAGGGCTACAGCATGGTCTGGCAGGGTGATTTTGAAAATCAACAGCGAGCTTCTAAAAGGTTGACTATCGTTGTCCCCATAAGTCTTCTGCTCATATTTTTCATCCTTTTTGTGCTTTTTGGAAATGTAACAGATGCTGGGCTGATCATACTTAATATACCATTTGCCATTATTGGCGGAATAACTGCACTTCAACTTACTGGTACAAATTTTAGTATATCTGCTGGAATAGGATTTATAGCCCTGTTTGGTATTTGCATCCAAAATAATGTTATCCTGCTTTCCCGGTTCAAAAAGAACCTTCATGAGCGAATGCATCTGGATGAAGCGATTCGTAATGGAGTCATCTCCCGCATTCGACCGGTGGTAATGACTGCACTCATGGCTGCGATAGGCCTTATGCCAGCTGCAATATCAACCGGTATTGGCTCTGAAACTTCAAGGCCATTGGCCATTGTTGTCATCGGAGGACTAATAACTGCAACGACTTTGACACTTTTTATTTTCCCGATTATTTTTAAAGGAATATACAGATATAAAGTAAAAAAGCTTGCTGAGTGAAAAAATGGCTGATGAGAGGATGATTGATGGAGGAATAATTTTTTATGTTCATCGGTTACATCCGTACTTATGCAAGGTACAACGTTGCCATTGGTCTCCAGATGGTTGAATTTGATTGTTCCGGTAAGTATTAAAAAGAAATCCGTTCTGGATTTGGAACTGGCGTGGAAAACCAAATCGCTGTATAGTGCTGTGGAGATAGAGCCCGATTTTGGTTGTATAGGCAAATCGATAGTAGATTTAAAATTACCGAATAGTATTGTTATTGCTTTGATTGAAAGAGATAACAAGTTTTTCCTTTCTGATGGTTCCATCAAGTTATTGAGAGGGGACAAACTCTACATCATGGCAGATGATTCGTAAGCATTAGAAAACTTGTACTTGTGTATTGGAGGTATTAAAAAGGTTAATTAGTATCTATTTATTGGAATAATTGACTAATTGATACTAATGTCATAACCCTCCTGTTTCAAACTTTCAGCTAATTTTACAGCATATTCTTTGTCGAAGTACACTTTGGGGTTATATTTGGCGAATACAGGGTAACGCCCCAAAGATTGTTCGCTGTTAAGATAATTATATCCGACCAAGAACATATCAGTACTGGTAAGTTTGATCTTGTAAGCGGGACGATGCGTGCTCAATTCAATTGCTTCCTGTAATTCGTGTTTGGAGGCTTCCATCTCGCTTTTTAGCTTGAAGCTTTTTACGATCTCATCGCTGAAGGGTTCTTTGGTGAAGTGCAGGTCGAAATTTCGCACATAACAGGATAAAACAGCCATATCATTTAAAACAATACTTGGCTTTTGTGCATCGCCAACAATACGAATATCATAACCGTGCATGGTAAAAAAACGCAAAAGCCACTTGTTACGCCTTGCTACCATTTCCTCCATTGTCTCTTCATCCCTGGCCATAGATTTTAGTTTAGTAGTAACTACAAAATTAGTGGGATTTATGAAATACGAAAATATTGTTTTGTAACGGAATTTTATTCTTTGATTTGTATTATGTGCTTATGTACTATTTCTATAAAGATTCCAAAATCTAATGGTTTTGGAATATATCCATCAAATCCGGCATCCAGACATGTTTGCTTCATTCCGGTATACTCACAAGCTGTTTGCACTATTACAGGTACATTTGAATTCAAAGACTTAAATTCTTTTAAAAGGCCGAATCCATCTAATCGTGGTACTTTCAGCTCAGTTATTACTGCATCAACAAAGGTGTTTTCTACGAATAGCCGGATTGCACTAAATCCGCATTCTGCATGGATTACTTCAATTTCATACTCTTTAAGTAACTCATTTGCCAGGTAATAACTGGCAATATCATTATCTACAAAGAGGATTTTTTTGCTTTTTGCACAAAAACTTTCAGGTTCCTCTAAAATAGTAGACTGGTCTAATAGTTCTTGGTACATAGTTTTTTATTGCAAATATAATAAAATACCTTTAATAAATGGTATTTTATTAACGGTAATAAAT
>DATBXH010000651.1:0-6040 GCA_036514375.1 Bacteroidales bacterium
TGATTTTTATTATAAAAGATTTCTTCCGGCATGTTGACAAGAAAATGCCCATTTTCCTCAAGTTTCTTGAGAAAGTCTATATCCTTGGGGTAAGTACTGCCCAATACATACAGCGTCTTCTCACCAAATGGCAGAGGATTTAAGCTATGCGGGGCAGCTATTTTAAATTGCTTAAGCAGCACAGCTTCAAAAAAACCAGCCGCTCCTGCAAACAAGGTATCGGTATTTTGGAACGAAGCCCATTTCTCCAAATCCTGAATATTGACGGCATCACCAATGATCAGGCCTTTTTCCGGAAGCAAATTGCCAGGTTTCAAGCTTTCGATATTTATTCTGCTGTCTTTCCCGACAATATCAAGCACCGATGATGATATGACAGGAAACTCAGGATCAGTTGAAAAAAAGGTTTCATGCAAAGGCACATCATCGATGTAATATATCCCATCCCGGATAATTCTGTTAAAAACTGGGTTAGCAGCGATAACAATAGCTTTATTTTGGCCAGAAGCCTCCATTTGAGCAATCAATTCATCAGTTATATTTCCTCTTAAAACAGAATCTATCTTTTTAAAAATAAATTCAGGTTCTAATTTTTGCAATCCTTTAGTAATTCTGTAAATATGCTTCATTGCATCACTTGCCGGCAGAGACCGGGTATCTGTAGCAATAATTAACAAATCAGCATTATGATCCTGAATATCCTCAGTCTCAATAACCACATTAAGTCCGTATCGTAACCCGATACCTCCGATCTCGGCGGCTCCGGTAAAATCATCAGCAATAACAGCAATCATTTTTTTAGCTTTTAACTATTCGCCCCCGGCGATAGCTTTTATTTTATTTTAGGCCATTGATCTGATCGATCAGCTAATCTATAATTCCTATAGAGGAGCCTCCAAATTAATGGCTATACTTACAAAGTTTTACAGCATAGTCAATAGCATGAAGCAAAGCATCCGGACTAGCCAAACCTTTACCTGCAATTTCAAATGCAGTCCCATGGTCAACCGATGTCCGTATAATAGGCAATCCAAGCGTTATATTGACTCCACGAACACTCTTCATGGTTTTCTTTTCCTTATCCCAGTTAAAACCAAGAAGTTTAAAAGGTATGTGACCCTGATCGTGATACATAGCCACACATCCATCGTATTTACCGCCATTGGCAAGAGCAAACAGAGTATCAGCCGGTACAGGTCCATCAGCATTTATATACTCTTTCCTGGCCAATTCGATTGCCGGCATTATTTCATTTGCCTCTTCATCGCCAAATAACCCTCCGTCGCTGGAATGAGGATTAAGTCCTGCCACTCCTATTCTGGGTGAAGAAATTCCCAGTTTTTTCAATCCGTCATCCATTAGCCGGATTACATCCAGAATTCTATCCTTCTTAACCAGATCGCAAGCTTTCCGCAGCGAAACATGAGTAGTTACATGAATCACTTTAATGTTTTCATCCACCAGCAACATTGCATATTTTGGAGTTCCGGTGAAATGTGCATAAATTTCCGTGTGTCCAGAAAAATGATGTCCTGCTTTATTGATAGCTTCTTTATGGATCGGGCCAGTCACCGTTCCATCAACCTTCTTTGTCATGGCAAGTTCAATGGCTGTTTTTACTGCCCTAAAAGCCATATCACCAGCCAGAGCGGAAACTTTACCATAACTAATCTGGCTGGTTTCAGTTTCCCCGGTCTCATAAATATTTATGAAGCCTGGTTCAAATCTGGCTTTTGAAATATCACTTATTTGAAGGACGCTGAGATTAACTCCAGCAATGGCTATTGCCTTTTTCATTGTAACAACATTACCAATAAGGACAGGGTTACATTTTCCGAAAATCTCCCTGTCAGCAAAGGTTTTTGCTGCTATTTCAGGACCTATACCTGCAGGATCGCCCATGGTTATTGCGAGTGTAGGTTTATTTTTTGATTCTCTCTCCATCTCGTTTATTCTTCTATCGATAGGTTAAACCTATACAAGTACATTTTTCGTTGCTTCTCTAACTAATTCCTGCTCATTCCGATTGAGCTCGTACATAGGTGGCATCACATAAGGTTCACACAAACCACAAACAGACATCATTACCTTTAAGGCAGGTATAGATTGACTTAAATTCTTATCCTTCTGATATATTTCTGAAATACGGTTTGTTCTGTCCTGTAATTCATTTACGACTTCTATGTCATTACGAAGCGCTGCCTTAACCATATCGCTGTAAAGCTTAGGCACCAGATTCCCTGTACTCGGAATAATTCCATCAGAACCATGCAAAAGTGCATGTGCCGATTGAACTGCTGCTCCCATTAGATGCACAAAATCGGTACGGTCTTTCCATATTTCCAAGGATTTATCAAGGCGTTCAATTCCTTTCTCGGAATCTTTAATACCAACAATATTTGAATGATAGCTCAATTTGTCAATTACATCCAAAGGTATAGACTGTTTGGTAGTAACAGGAATATTATATAGAATTAAAGGACAAGGAACATTATTGGCTAATTGCTCAAAGTATCGTAACATTTGATCATCTGATATAGGATAATAAAAGGGAAGATGAGCAACAACCACGTCAGCGCCCAAATCTGCATATTTCTTTGCATTCTCAATCGATTCTTGCAAACAATTGCCTGATATTCCGACATAAACAATTGTCCTATGGTTTACAAAATCTATTGCCTTCTTAATTAAAACCAATTTCTGAGAATCGGATATCGAAACAGACTCCCCCGTGGTTCCTGCAAGAAATGGAGAAACATTGGTTTGCAGAAATGTTTCGAGTATTCTTTCCACAGCCTGTAAATCAATGTATAATTCCTTTGTAAAAGGACTAATCATTGGAACAATAACACCACTATATTTCTTTTGAATTTTGTTCATCTTAATTAATAGGCGTTTTGATAAATCATTCTGATATCATCCAGGGATACTTCCCTGGGATTATTCTTTAAGAGACGCTGTACTTCAAATGCTGAAACGACAAGTTTTTCGATTGCATCAGCAGGAATCCCTATAATAGATAAATGTGATGGAACAGAACAATCACGAATGATTTGCCTGATGGCTTCAATACCATTTTTAGCAGTCTCAAATTTTGAGGATCCGGTTTTAGCACCTATAATCAAAGCTATCTGAATGTATTTATCTATAGTGGCAGGAAGATTAAAATCCATCACATAAGGTAACATCAAAGCATTGGAGAGACCGTGTCCTACCTTAAATTCGCTTCCCAATGGATAAGCAAGCGCGTGAACTGCTGCAGTATTAACAGGTCCCAAACACATCCCTCCGTAAAGACTTCCTAAAGCAAGATTGGTCCTAGCCTCTATGTCCTGACCGTTATCAACAGCCTTCTTAAGATTTTCGAAAATGAGTTTGATTCCCTCAAGTGCTATTACGTCTACCATAGGATGTGCATACCTGTTAGTATAAGCCTCGATACAATGTGTAAAGGCATCAATACCAGTAAATGCTGTAACAGAAGGAGGTAAACCCAAAGTTAAAACGGGGTCAATGTATGCAGCATCAGGAACCAGGAAAGGACTAATAATTCCTTTTTTTGCTTTGTCTTCCTGATCTAATAAAATAGCATTAGGCGATACTTCACTTCCCGTTCCCGATGTAGTCGGTAAGCAAATGAGATATGTACTACGCCCTTTCAAAAGTCCGTTACCAACGATTGATTCAACAGACTGCGTATTGTATAGCTGGGCAGCTACAAGTTTAGCAAGATCTAAAACACTTCCGCCACCAATTCCGGCAATACTATCGGTACCAAAGTCCTTAGCTTCGGCCAATAGTTCATCAAAATCAGAAAAGGTAGGCTCGCCTTTCACATAAGTACTAACTTTTACTATAATCCCTTTTGATTGTAATAAACCAATAACCTCATCCAACTGCTTTAATATGGAGGGAATGGTAAGTATAAACAGACGTTTTAGTCCCAATGACAAATAGTCTTCGGCCATTTGTCCAAGACTGCCAGCGCCAAACACCAATCGCCTGGGATTATGAAAGGTAATGATTCTCATTTATTGTTTCTGTATTAACAAGAGTTTCTAATAATTAATTCAGTTTTCATAATTAAGCTTACTGTTGGGCGCGAAGGATCATTAATGCGAAGAATCAACTGTTCAGCAGCCCTCCTTCCAATCTCATATGCGGGTTGTTTTACAGCGGTAAGCGGAGGATTCAGAGAAATAGACCAATACATATCGTCAAAGCCAATAATTGCAATATCCTTGGGTATTTGCAACCCTTTTTTATGAATTGTTTCGAGAGCACCAAGAGTGATCAGATTATTTCCGGTGAAAACTGCATCAGGCGGTTGCTGAAGTTTTAAAAGCTCATCGCATAGTTTAACTCCACTCTCATGCCGTGAATCCCCATACCTTACATACCTATTATCAAAGGGCAAACCATTGTCAGCCAAGGCATCTTTATAACCTTGCAAACGCTGCTGGCTTGATGGAAGTTTGGGAAGCCCTGAAATATAAGCGATGCGTTTATATCCGGATTTTGCCAGGTGATCAACAGCAGAATAGGCACCATTTCTATTTTCAACCAACACAATATCAACATCAACACCGGAGAGTCCGCGATCAACACATACAATAGGAAGGCCACTCTTCAGCATATTTATCACATTTTGGTCAGACTCGCTAACTGGTGCAGCAATGAGGCCGTCAATAGATTCGGATTGAAGTATGTCAATATAAAGTTTTTCCTTTTTCTCATCCTGTGAAAAGTTACACATGATCAATGCGTATTTATTTTCGTAAGCTACATCCTCGATCCCCCTCAGTACTTCAACATAAAAAGGATTTTGAATATCAGGAATGAGCACTCCCAATAAATTACCAGAGGCGTTTTTATTCCGAAGTCGTTTAGCTACCCTATTTGGATGAAATTTGAGGTCCTTGATGACCTGCATTACTTTGATGCGAGTCTCAGGATTGACTTTAGGGCTGTTATTGATAACCCTTGAAACAGTCGCAATTGAGACTCCGGCTTTTTTAGCAACCTCATTTAAACCGGTAGTTTTGTAATCGTTTTCACTCGACATAAATCAGTTTTTCAGCAATTTATGAATTTTATAATCACAATAATAGTGTAAACGTTTTTATTGCAATGTTAGATTTTTTATAATAGATTTGCAAATAATTTTTTATTAAAAGAATTTCGTTTTTTAATAAAAGAAAAAGAAAACCAAATGAGGTCGATTCTCTGGCCGTATTAGAATTTTAGAATACACCTTCATTGAGAGATTTTGAAATATGATACCTATTTATTATATACAAACTAGCTAAAATAATATTCCTTCATAGCCATGAGAATCTTTATTATTACAGCACTGCTGCTATTATTTTGGGGAAGTATCTCCTCTCCTTACATTATTGGGCAAGAAACCCAACGTCAATACCTTTCTGGTACAGGAAGTGACCATACCGTCAACTGGCAATTTTTCTGCACAGAAGGCAGAAATTCAGGATATTGGACCACCATTCCAGTCCCTTCTAACTGGGAATTGCAGGGATTTGGTACCTATAATTATGGTCTCGACAAAGACACGTTGCAGGGAAGAGAAAAAGGACTGTATAAATATGAGTTCAGTGTCCCAACGAATTGGAAGGATAAAAATATCAGCCTTGTTTTTGAAGGTTCGATGACGGACACGGAGGCTAAAATAAATGGTAAATCAGCAGGTATAAAACATCAGGGAGCCTTTTATTGCTTCAGATACGATGTTACTTATTTGATAAAGCCAGGACAAAAAAACATATTAGAAGTCACTGTAGCAAAACATTCTGATAATAAATCAGTTAACAAGGCAGAAAGACAAGGGGATTATTGGATATTTGGAGGTATCTATCGGCCGGTTTATTTGGAAGCAAAGCCCAAACAGCATATCAGGAGAGTAGCGATTGATGCGGAAGCCAATGGCCATTTTGAATCAGAGGTTTACATTTCTCGAGTTCAGACCCCATTGGAGATAAGTGCTCAAATATACTCTTCTGACGGAAAAAAATTTGGTGAACCA
>DATBXH010000652.1:0-5350 GCA_036514375.1 Bacteroidales bacterium
TAACGGCGGTAATACTGCTATGCAGGTTGCCATAAGGCATCCGGAGATTGTGGACAAATTAATTATTGCTTCCTCGTTTTATAAAAGAGAAGGAATGGTACCAGGCTTTTTTGAAGGATTGGAAAAAGCGTCTTTAGACGATATGCCAGCTCCGTTAAAAACTGCCTATTGGAAGGTTGCACCCGATAAAGATCATTTGCAGGTCATGTTCAGTAAGGACAGGGACCGAATGGTACAATTTAAAGATTGGTCCGACGAAGATATCCGTTCCATAAAAGCATCCACACTTCTTATATTTGGCGACCATGACGTTGTAACACCTGAACATGCTTTAGAAATGTTTCATATACTCCCACATGCCAAACTAATGATACTACCCGGCACTCACGGATCATATTTGGGTGAAGTATGTACAGTGGATAAGACCAGTAAAATGACCGAAATGACATCCCAAATGATAGAAGAGTTCCTCAGAAGTAATTGAGAATACCGGAAACAAGAGCAAATCTCTTTTGTTTCATTGCCGTTGGCTTAACCAACGGCAATGAAGAACAGCCAGACTTCCGGGTTTAGCCCCAAAGGAAATTTAAATGCCTTTGCCTTTGTGTGTTTCACAATGCTTATATGGTTATAAGCTATTTTTTCACCGGCACCAAATGTTTAGCCAAAAACTTTTCCATGGCTCCGTAAAAGTCATATCTGTTATCCTGATTACGGAATCCATGGCCTTCGTCGTTCTTTACCATATATTCAACGTCAATGCCACGTTTCTTTAAAGCCTCAACCATTTGGTCGCTTTCGTTTTTGTTCACGCGGGGGTCATTTGCTCCCTGTGCTATAAACAAAGGAGTCTTAATGTTGTCGGCGTGCAAAGCCGGCGATGCCGAGGCTAATAACAGACTATCTTTTTTGGGATCGCCTACCATTTCATAAAACTGATCGAGGTAAGGTTTCCAGTAAGGAGGTATGGTTTTCATAAAGGTGAATAAATTGCTTACTCCCACATAATCAACAGCAGCTGCATATAAATCGGGTGTAAATGTAATACCTGCCAATGTACAATATCCGCCATAACTACCACCATAAATGGCTATGCGCTTTGGATCGGCAATACCTTCTTTCTTAAGCCATTCAACTCCATCCGTTACATCGTCCTGCATTTTTTTGCCCCATTGTTTGAAGGATGACTCCCAGAACTTTTTACCGTATCCGGTGCTCCCCCGGTAATTCACCTGCAATACGGCATAACCTCTGTTTGCAAGAAACTGGACTTCCGGATTGTAATACCAACTGTCTCTGTACCATGGCCCTCCGTGCGGATTAACAACCACAGGCAAATTTTTGGGATCAACGCCTTTAGGGATAGTCAGGTAGCCATGAATAGTCAAGTTATCCCTGGTTTTGTAAGTAATAGGCTTAACGTGAGCCAGGTCATTTTCATTGATCCATGGTCGGGGATTTGCTATTTCTTTGCAATCCTTGGTTTTGAAGTCATATAAATAGTATTTCTCCTGCAAACGATCATTTCCGACCCATACAATCGCTTTGGTGCGCATATCGTCATGACTGGCTACACCAACCAGGTAATCCGGGAATTTTTTTTCCAGGTCTTTCTCGATGTCTTCCCATTCCTTATCAAAGAAATGTTTTTTTTGTTTCTCTGCTTCCCAATAGGCTGCCACCAGGACTTTCTTTTTCCTGTCATAATATGTTCCTTCCAAATCGTAACCCGGGTCGGCATAGAGTTCTTTTAATTCTTTTTTGGTTACGGGATCGTAAGTAACCAGCGTTACTTTATCCCTGCCGATATTACTGAGGAGATAGATGTTTTTATTATCCGCGTCAAAGGATTGAGGATAGAATGTTTCCTTAAATGAAGTGGTAAGCAAAGTTTGGAACGAATCTTTTTCTGTATTTCTGTACAGATAGGTAATATTAACACCATCGGTTTTAGTTGCCATCCGGATGACTCCGTTATTGTCCAAATACCAGGAATCGAAGTTCTGTTTGTTTTCGTACAATAGTTTTAAATCGCCGGTTTCCACATTCAGGGCATAAGGATCAAAATATTCCTTCACTCTTTTATTGATCTGAACAATAAGCTCGCTTTCTTTCCCGGGTATATCCCTGAGATCGTCAAGAATTATGGAACGGACGCCGGGGAATGGGGTTAGCGCTTTTAAATCCTTCCCATCGGCAGTGACCGAAAATACCTGAAAGTTCTCGTCTCCGCCCTTGTCCTGTTGATAGATAATTCTGTCTTTTTTCCAGAAATAGCCTCCTATACTTCGCAGGGTGTCACTGGTTACCCGAACGGCAACAGTGTCATCAGTTTTCTGAACAAAGATGTTCATTTTCCCTTTGTAATCGGCTCTGTAAGCATAAAACTTTCCGTCCGGTGAGATGCTGAATGAGCTCTTGTTCCCATTCTTAAAGAAGCTCTTCATTTCGATGAAAGGGGCAGGTTTTTCTTTCACCTGACAACCCATCAGAGACATTAAAATGGATAGGGTAACGATTGTAAGTTTTTTCATCATCATAATTTTTAAATAGAGAAGTTGATAATATTATTATACAGAAAGCGAAATCAGTCAGACCAAATTTATGACAATCTCTGAAATTCTAAATAGCTTATAGTTAATTCATTCAAAATGGATGAGTTATAAATTGAAGTTTTTTTTAATCAGGAACTAACCGCCTGGGTTATGCCTTTAATACGAACCTTGTAGCAAACTCTAATCAAATTTTAATCGATGCTCGGAGCAAAAGTATCGACGCTCCGAGCATCGATATCGTTGTAAAAAGCGTCGACATCGTTGCTCCGAGCGAAAGTATCGATGCTCTGAGCATCGTCATCGTCACTCGGAGCAAAAGTATCGATGCTCCGAGCGTCGATATCGTAGCAAAAAGCATCGGCATCGATGCTCGGAACAAAAGTATCGATGCTCCGAGCGTCGACATCGTTGCTCAGAGCATCGATTTCATCTTTCAAAAAAAATCGTTATTTCGAATTCCGCATATATCACTCGGAAAAAGATTATAATATTTGGGTTTAAAGTGATTTCAATCTAAAGAAATCCTTTTTATTTTTACAGCAAAAAATGCAACAGGTTCGGTCTTCCCGGGTTCCATATTACATATTCGATAATTTCTGTGACTTTAAGGAAATAAAACATTTTGTATCCACCCGTCATGGAGGAGTGGGCGATGGGGCATACGCTACATTAAATATTGGTTTGGGCACGGAGGATAAACCGTCGGATGTGCTCATGAATCGCCGATTGTTATCGGAATCTGTTGGTATACCCTTGGAGTCTTTTGTAATGGCACATCAGGTACATGGCATTCATGTGGAAGTGGTTACGAAAGACAGAAAAGGAGCCGGAGCTTTTTCGCGTGATGACGCATTGCCTTCGACAGACGCCATGATTTCGAACGAGCGGGGATTATGTTTGTTTGTAATGGGAGCTGATTGTGTGCCCATTTTGTTTTTCGATCCTGTAAAACGAGTTATTGGAGCGGCACATGCCGGGTGGCGTGGAACCGTAAAAAAAATTGCCGTAGCTACGGTACAAAAAATGGAAGAAGAATACGGTTGTTCGCCGGTAGATATTTGCGTAGCCATAGGTCCCTCCATCGGACCATGTTGTTATAGAATCGGAGGAGAGGTGATTGACGAAGTTCTCCATAGTTTTGGGACCACGGAAGGCCTGATAAGTTTTGATAATCAGGAATCCTTACCCATTCTGGATCTTTGGACAACTAATAAATTTCAGTTAAGAGAGATTGGTGTACCGGACCGGAATATTGAAATTGCCGGAATTTGCACGCAATGTAACCATCATGATTTCTTTTCGTCACGTCATGATAAAGGAGTGACGGGCCGTTTTGGTGCAGGTATCGTGCTTGTCTGACAGTATCAGGACTTCATATACAACCCGATCCCAAGTTCAAGTAATTCTTTCACAGGACGGCAATCGGGTTTTTGAACCTTTCCATATTGATTTTTTGAAACTGAACCGCAACCTCCTCCGCAGGCCAATTGCAATGAACAATCCCTGCATTCTGCAATCGATAATACATCGCGTTCCTCCCAGTCACAAATTTTGACCTGATCAAGGTTTACGGCAGGATAATAGGTTCCCAGCGCTTCGTTGGCTTTACCAACAGTAGCAGTGCAGGAGTAGATGGTCCCCGTGTAATCAAATGCCCACTCGGTTTTGCATGCAGGGCAGGAATCGAATAAGGGTTCCGGTAACTCACCTTGTTCAAACAGAAATTTTGAAATGGAAAAGGCTGGTTTATGAAATTCAGTGATTTCAGGATATTGCGTTATTAATTGGTACAAATCCTGATATAGTTCGAGACGGCTGTACAGTTTTTGGTTTCCCTTCTGGCAATGGTGAAGCTCATAATTACGGCCCAGCTGTGTTTTAAAATAAGTCGATTTTGTCCAGCCTTTTTGAATTGTATACCGGGCAAATTCAGGTAAGTTCCGAATATTCTCACGGTCAACAACCATACGGAGGTTTACGGGAATTTTATTCGCCAGCAATGCATCAATTCCGGCCGCGATCTTTTCGAACGTAGCAGAATGATCTTTCATAAAACGCCTTTTATTGTGAGTTTCGGCGGTACCATCGAGAGTTACCTGTATTTCACGTATTTTGGCAGTTTTAAACAGATCAATATACGACAGCAAATTATATCCGTTGGTCACAATCGCTAATTCAATATTCCTGGCAGAGGCTTCGGAAACAATATAACGAATGGTTTCATTGTAATATTCTCCGGTCAGCAGAGGTTCACCTCCAAAAACAGTGATGTATTTCTTCCTGGCAGAGAATGTATTATTTATGTAACGAAAGAATGCATCAATCGTGTCTTTCGTAAGCCTGGCAGTTGGTGCCTGGTATTCATCCTGATAACAATAGGAGCATGCAAAATTGCAGGAATACCATGGAACAAAAAATAGCTGAACTTCGTCCGATTCACGGGAGTCAATGAAATTAAGATATTTCTCCTTATAACGTTTAGCTTCGGTTTCAGCTTTAACCAGGTAACCTTTAGCAGTCAATTCTTCTATTTCAGTAAAATTGCCGGATTGAAATTCAGCATATTTTTCTTTGCTGATGATATCAGCATTTCCACTTAACAGGTTTACAATAAAATAATCACCGGAATCTTTGATCCCGGATATGATATTATGCTTAGAGGCAATCATAATGCGTTTTTAATCTATGAAGACTTTCCAGGTTTATGAGACCTGGAAAGTCTCCTTTGTTATTATCCAATAACCTTATTGAACTTTAAGAACTTCTTTAATCGCTTTATCGAAATCTTCCCGTGT
>DATBXH010000653.1:0-23592 GCA_036514375.1 Bacteroidales bacterium
AATCTCATTTGGAGCAGGGATTAAAAAATGTTTAGAAGTACTTTCTCTTTCTTGATATGGAAAACCCAAAACCAGTTATAATTTTTATAAAACCGCACGACGGTCCGTTTTTCCGAGCGGATGAGAAAATTCTGGAAGAAAAGTATATCGTAAGAAAGTTTGTAGTTAAGCCGGATCGCGATAAAAGGAACTTTGTCATTAGACTTATTAATCTAACAGTATTTCTCTTAAAGAATGGCTGGTCCAGTAAAATAATGGTAGTTTGGTTTGCTGATTATGCAGCAACGTTGATGGTGTTGGCTGGGAAAATATTTAGGAGACCTACAGTTATATTTGCTGGAGGACAGGAAGCAATTTGCTATAAAGAATTGGGGAAAGGAGTATATCTGAAAAAATTTAGGGGATCATGTGTCCGTTTTGCACTTCGAAATGCCACTTACATATTGCCTAATCATAAATCCTTAATTTATCATGAGAACTATTTCTATAATTCCGAAAATCCTCACATCGACGGAATTCAGCATTATGTGCCAAATTTGCGGTCATCAATAAAGGTAGTTCCCAACGGTATTGATCCAAGCAGAGTAAGTTATGACGAATCTGTACAAAAGCAATCTAATCTGATCCTGACAGTTGCAAATGTCTATCAAAAATCCGATTTCATTAACAAAGGTTTCGATTTATTTATTGAAGCAGCAAGAAGAAATCCTGATTTGAATTTTGTTATTGTAACCATTAAACAAAATTTTATTAATTGGGTTGAACAGACATATAAAATATCTGAAATACAAAATTTAAAGGTTTTTATAGGTTTTTGTCCCGATGAGGTTTTAATAGGATATTATAATAAAGCAAAAGTTTATGTTCAGATTTCGATAACTGAAGGTATGCCGGTGAGCTTAAGCGAAGCAATGTTATGTGAATGTATTCCTGTAGGATCGAATGTGAATGGTATTCCAGATGCTATTGGGCCTTATGGAGTCATCATTAATCGTAGAGATATAACAGAATTAGAACAAGCTATTAGAAAAGCTCTACAAATGGATACTGGAAAGAAAGCCAGAGAGTTTACCATTCAAAATTATTCTATCGATGTACGTAAAAAAATTCTATTGAATATTCTTCAAAACATTAAGAAACCTTAACTTCTATACAAGTGGGCTATGACCAATAAGTTTAATTATTTTCTGGAAGTCTTTAAAATTTGCTACAGGATCGAAAAACTGCCTGAAGTGGTATATGGTGATTCTTTATCCGGCAAGATATTCATAAGACAAAGCGTTGCCAATAATTTTTTCACTGATAACATCGAAATAAACCCCCGAACCATTATCTGGAAGGAATGGAAAGGCCGGAGCATACCATTTTTATTTGATTCAACAGAGAATGAAATCATCTCAATAAACAATAATTGCGTAATTATTAACTTTGATATTATAGCTTCCGGTTTTTATCTTCTAAGCGGGTATCAGGAATTAGACAAATCGAAGCGTGACAGTTTGGGTAGGTTCGCTTATTACGAAAGCATTCAGCATAAACTTGGAATCATTACCATTCCTGTGGTTAATTATTATTTCGATATCCTTAAAACCTCTATAGAAAAAGTTTCCGGAATTTCTATAGCATCCAGATTTTCAGATAACAACGATTTTAGTGTATGCCTAACTCATGATGTTGATAACTGTGAGAACGGATGGCTCGAGGGAAGTGCCTGGGCTGTTAAAAATGGTAAATATTTAGCTCCCTTAGATCTTCTATATCAAAAATTTATAAAACGAAAAGACAATTGGTTTAATTTTGATATCTTGCTTGATATTGAAAAACAATTGGATGCTAAATCCTCATTCTATTTTTTATGTAAAAAAGGAAAATATCTGGGTAAAGCCAATGCTGACTACAATATTGCTGATAAAAGATTCCAGGAAGTATTTGAAGAAATTAAAGAAGCAGGTTCTGAAATTGGTATCCATGGAAGTTTTGGCACACACAACAATAAGGATTTACTTGAAGCTGATATTAAGAAATTAAACCAAAATGTATCTGGTGGCCGTTTTCATTTTTTGGAATTTGAGGTTGAAAGCACACCGCAAGTTATAGAGCAAGCCGGCTTAAAATACGACACCTCACTGTGTTTTGCTGAACATATAGGATTTAGAAATTCATGTTGCACGCCATTTTTATTGTATGATTTTAGTGAGGATGAACCTACATCAGTATTGGAAATTCCTTTAAATCTAATGGACGGAACCTTATCAGGTAAAAAATATATGAATTTAACTCCTGATACTTCTATAGAAGTTGTTAATTGTTTAATAGATGAAATAAGGAAATTTAACGGAGTATTTACTATTCTCTGGCATAATACTTATTATTCGGATTATAAATATGGGGGCTGGCGAATAATAATTAAAAAAATACTCCAAATTTGCAAAAACGAAAATGCAGTTATAACTAGTGCGGAAAATATTATGAATATGGCACTTAATAAATTTAATGAAACCTGACATGGCGCTTGAAATTCGCTTATTAAAAGATGATGAGTACCCTCAGGTGGTCGATTTTTACAATAAAGCTCAAAATATAGGCCATAAAGGCCAGAAGACATGGCGCACCCTGGAAAGATTTAAATGGGAATTTGTTGATTGTCCTATGGGCAAAGCCATTTATGCTGTTGCTATTGAGAAAGAAGGATCAACCGATAAAGTGGTTGGAGTACAATGTGCTATCCCATTTATGTTTAAGTCTGCTAAGAATGAAGCTGTTCTTACTGCCAAAGGCGAAGATTCACTCCTGGATATCTCTTTATTCCGGAAATACAGAAACAGGGATATCCTTAAAGAAATGTATAATTTTCTTTTTGAAGAATGCATTAAACACAATATTAAGCTGATTTGGGGTTTTAATAATATCCCTTCAACCTTAAAAAGGGTTGGGTTCGATGTTCCATTCTTTGCTAAAAACGCAGTAATGGTATTAAGACCATTCACTTCTTATAAATACCTCTCATCTCTGAATTCCAATAATACAGGCAAGGATAAATTTAAAATAGTTGCCTTATCGATTATGTCAACTATATATGGGTATAAAAGAATATTCATATCCAATCATTTAAAAAAGTATACCTATTCAGATAGAACAAAAGAAAACTTCGAATTGTTTTGCAACGCAGTACCCGACAATAGCAAATATTATTTTCTAAATCAGGATAGTGAATTTATAAAGTGGAGAGTGATCGATAATCCAACGAATATCATATATAAAACAAAACAATGGTTTGATACAAACGGTAACCTCGTTGCCGAGATAATATATAGTTATTACAATGGCCTGGCCTATATCGAACAGATGCTATTCAATAATGGATTACCAGATAAAATAAAATTAAAATTTATAAAAAAAATTATTGAGGAACTCGTTTCCGTGAAATCATTCATCATTAGATTTGCAGGCTTTGAAAATACTACAATTAGTAAGCACGAAATTTACTTATTAAGAAAGGCTGGATTTATATTTGCCAAAAGGGGGGCAGCTTTCGTTATTAAACCTCTTACTGGCGAGAATACGATTAATCCTAACGAATTAATGCTTTCGAGGCTTTATTTTCAGAGTTATTAATAATTATCTTAACATATATGACAAACATTGAGAAATACGATCAGGTTTTTACATCGACTTTTATGATTGAGAAAGCAGCATTGAACGACAAACTGATTTATCAGTCTATTCAAACTTGGGATTCTGTTGGACACATGGCCATGATTGCCGGTTTGGAAGAAGCATTTGATATTATGATGGAAATTGACGATATTATTGATTTTAGTTCCTATAAAAAAGGAAAAGAAATATTAGCAAAATATAACGTTACTTTATAGATTAAAAGATGAATTTTTATGATGATATTGAGCAATTTGGAGATTCAGTAGCAGTAATTACTGAAAACCAGGAAAATATCTCATATTCTCATCTTGTTCGTCAAGCCGATGTCTTTAAAAAAGTAATAACCGGAAGATGTTTGGTTTTTAGTATTTCTGAAAATGCTGAAGAATCCGTTATTGGTTATATTGGCTTTTTAAGGGCACGCGTGGTTCCTTTTTTAATAAGCAGTAACATAAAGCCTGATCTCTTCAGAAATTTGGTTCGATTATATAATCCCTCGTATATATGGGTTTCGAAAGATAATGCCTCCATAGTTGAGAACGGTTCGGAAGTTTACCAATATAAAAGTTATGTTCTTATAAAAAGGTCAACTATTGTTGACTATTCCATTAACGATGACCTGGCATTGCTGTTAACAACTTCGGGAAGTACCGGAAGCCCAAAGTTAGTAAGACAATCCTATAAAAATATTATAACCAATGCTAATGCAATAGCCGAATATCTTAACATCATGCCTAGCGATAGGCCTATAACTACGCTACCCATGAGTTACACCTTTGGCCTCTCCATAATAAATAGCCATTTTTTAAGAGGCAGCTCTATTGTTCTTACTAATAGACCATTGGTTGATAAAGTTTTTTGGGAATTACTTCGAAATAACAGGGTAACAACGTTTAGTGGAGTTCCTTATATTTTTGAAATGCTGAAAAGACTGGGCTTTGCTAGGATGAACCTTCCAGATATTAAGAAAATTACGCAGGCAGGTGGAAAATTGAGTCAAATACTCTGTGAGGAATATGCTAAAATTTGCGAAAAGAAGGGTATGGAATTTATTGTCATGTACGGCCAAACTGAAGCCACAGCACGTATGTCGTATCTGCCCTCAGCATATGCTATTTCGAAAGCAGGAAGTATTGGTATAGCAATTCCCGGAGGTGAATTCTGGCTCGAAGGCGAGAAAGGACATATAATTCAAGAGATAAATACTACGGGAGAACTTGTCTATAAGGGAGATAACGTGACAATGGGATATGCCGAAAATTGTTACGACCTTGCTAAAGGAGATGAAAATGCAGGCATCTTAAGGACTGGTGACTTAGCTCAGCGCGATTCCGAAGGATTTTATTATATTGTTGGCAGAAATAAACGTTTTTTAAAATTATTTGGTAATCGTGTAAACATTAACGAAATAGAACAGTTACTTAATGACAAAGGCTTCAATTGTGTTTGTGCCGGTACCGATAATAATTTGAAAATTTATATAACAGATCAGGATAAACAAACAGAAGTCAGAGCATTTATTTCTGAACTTACAGGTATAAATCCTGCTGGTTTTACTGTTTGTTATATAAAGGAGATTCCGCGGAATGAAAACGGGAAAATTATTTATACTTTACTCGAATAAAAGTATATCACACATTTCATATTGCAAGAATTGTTCGACCTGGAAAATATAATAAATACACCTCCATTCTCTCTTCATTCGAAAGAAAAAAGGGAGTTATATGTTAATGCACTTTTGGAAATGACCCTTCATCACTATAATCATTGTCCTGAGTACAAAAAAATACTTGATAACATTCGGTTTAATCCTCAAAATATTAAAGACGTCACTGATTTTCCTTTCATCCCGGTGAGGCTGTTTAAGGAATATGAACTCCTTAGTGTTAAAAAAGAGGATGTGGTTAAAACAATGACCTCCTCGGGAACAAGCGGTCAGCGTGTTTCCAAAATATTTCTCGATAAAGCTACTTCTACCAATCAAACTAAAGTTTTATCAAAGATTGTATCTTCCTTTACCGGGAAGAAACGGTTACCGATGCTTATTATAGATTCAAGCACCGTGGTGAAGGACCGTAACCTGTTTTCGGCAAGAGGGGCTGGCATTCTGGGTTTTTCGATGCTTGGCTATGATATGACTTATGCCCTTGATGAAAACATGAAAATCGATCTTAACCTTATCAACGCTTTTATTGAAAGACATAAGGATGAATCCATTCTCATGTTTGGATTTACTTTTATGATTTGGGAACATTTTTATAAAGAATTGAAGCAACATAAAATTAAATTTTCTCTTGAAGATGGAATATTGATCCATGGAGGTGGATGGAAAAAACTAATCTCCCAAGCCATTGATAATGCTTCTTTTAAAAAATCACTCAACGAGGTTTGCGGAATAAAGAATGTATATAACTATTATGGAATGGTAGAGCAAACAGGCTCTATTTTTATGGAATGCGAAGCAGGACATCTTCATGCATCTATCTTTTCTGATATTATTATTAGAGATTTTAAAGATTTCCGGAGCCTTGGTGCAGGAGAAACAGGTTTGATTCAGCTTCTGTCACTTCTCCCAAGTAGCTATCCTGGTCATTCTATTCTTTCAGAAGATTTAGGAGAATTATTAGGCGAGGACAATTGCTCCTGTGGAAGAAAAGGTAAATATTTTAAAATACACGGACGTATTCAAAATGCAGAAATTAGAGGATGCAGCGATACATATGAGTCAAAACAGCGATAACATAGCATATTTGGTAGGCGATAGCAATTCGAAACTTTCGAATAAGCCTTTATCTCCTTATGCAGATATTGTTTGTGATTTTTTGAATTCCCTCTCTGTATCATTGATGCACGATCCTTCTGCGAAACAACTTCCCGATGTTATTTCGTTTGCTTTTTGGTGCCGCAAAGCTAATATCGCAAAACTAAAACAGGAATTTTCGGATAAATATTTTCGCATTGGTTTAGGCACAGTATTTCATATTGCACCATCAAATGTTCCGGTTAATTTTGCTTTCTCTTATGCATTCTCATTGCTTGCCGGAAATTCGAATGTAGTCCGGGTCCCCTCATCCGATTTTCCTCAGACCAATATCATCTGTGGTGCAATAAAAAAAATATTGAACGATCCCAAGTATAGTCAAATTGCAATGATGTCTTTATTTATTAAATATCCGCAAAATGACGAAATAACGAGAATGTACTCTGCTAATTGTAATGCTCGTATTATATGGGGAGGCGATGATACGATCAACAATATACGGAAATTACCTGTACCTGTTCGGAGTATTGAGATTGCCTTTGCCGACAGGTACTCGTTCTGTGTAATTGATGCCAGAAGCATTTTATCAATTGACCATGCTGCCTTGTCCAAACTGGCTATAGCCTTTTATAACGATACTTATCTGATGGACCAAAACGCATGCTCATCCCCAAATCTGATAATTTGGCTCGGGAGCAGCATCGAAATTGAAAAGGCCAAATCATCGTTCTGGCAGGCAATAATTGATGTTGTATCCACCAAATATGATTTACAACCTATCCATGCCATAGACAAATACACTAAGATGTGTGAGAATGCTATCGACCTTAACAATATGCAATACTTTACTCACTATAACAATTACTTATATTGTGTTGGGCTAAACAATTTAACAGAAGATATGGATACCCTTCGAGGGCAGTGTGGCTATTTTTATGAGTTTGGCACAGACAACCTAAATAAAGCGGCGCATATTGTTAATAACAAATATCAGACATTAACTTATTTTGGTGTTGAAAAATCAATTCTTCAGAATTTTGTAGAATCCAATTTTCTTCAGGGCATTGATCGGATTGTACCAATTGGTGCAGCTCTTGATATTTCAGTAATTTGGGATGGAATCGATCTGATCCGGACGCTCTCACGAATAATAGATATTAAATAACTGATTAGTAATAATAAGTATAGATAAATATGTTGTCATCATCTCACTTATTACAGGGTAAAGTTGCTCTTATTACAGGTTGTAATCGTGGAATTGGAAAAGTAATTCTGGAGCTGTTTGCTTTAAATGGTTCGGATATTTGGGCGTGCGCTCGTAAGAAAACTCCGGAATTTGAATCGTTTATCGACGATATTCGAAAAAAGTGCCAGGTTAAAATTCATGTTTTATATTTTGATTTAACGGATGAACCGGAGGTAAAGAAAAAGCTGGGGGAACTTGTTCAGGAAAAACAAAGGATCGATATTCTGGTGAATAATGCAGGTATTGCACATGGGAATTTATTACACATGACTCCGGTAAGTAAAACAAGGGAGGTTTTTGAAGTAAACTTTTTTTCACAACTTTTAGTAACTCAAATTGTTTCAAGGATAATGATGAAACAAAAAAATGGAAGTATTATTAATCTTGCTTCTATTGCAGGCTTGGATGCTTATCCCGGATATTCTGCCTATGGATCAAGCAAAGCCGCATTCATTTATGCTACAAAAAGTTTGTCTAAAGAATTTGCTCAATATAACATTAGAGTTAATGCAATTGCGCCTGGTTTGACGGAAACCGATATGGCTTTTCAAATGGAAAGAAAGGCAAAAGAAGAAATGATAAGCGATAGTGCAATGAATCGTTTGGCAAAGCCTGAGGAGATTGCAAATGCTGCACTGTTTTTGGCTTCCGATTTATCCACTTTTATCAATGGTCAGACTATTCGGGTAGATGGGGGAATGTAAGAACAAAGTAACTATGAATAAAGACTTAGAAATACAAAAGTTAGCCATTAAATTGCGTAATAAATCATTACGTATGGCTCTTGATACTGGTAAGAATGGCGCTCATCTTGGAGGTGGACTTTCTGCTGTTGAAATTTTTGCTACTTTATATGGGGGGATACTCAAATTCGATATTTCAAATCCTGCAGATAAAAACAGAGACAGGCTGATTGTTAGCAAAGGCCATTGTGTTTTATCTTATTATGGAATTTTATACGAGGTAGGATTCTTAACTGAGGAAGATCTAAATTCATTCGAAAATAATGATTCTGAATTCCATGGTCATGCCACCAGAAATATTAGTAAAGGAATAGAGTTTTCCGGAGGAAGTTTAGGTATGGGAATGAGCTACGCAGTGGGTATAGCATTAGCCGGTAAGATTAACAAATTGCCTTATCAGGTATATGTTATAATTGGCGATGGTGAATGCGATGAAGGGATTGTATGGGAGTCGTTTATGTCAGCTGCTCATTACAGTTTAAACAACTTAACTGTGATTATAGACAATAATAAATTACAATACGATGGTGAAAGTAGAACAGTAATGAACTTGGGAAATTTAAAGGAAAAACTGGAGTCTTTTGGACTTTCTACCATGGAAGTAGATGGGCATTGTGTTTCTGAGCTATATGCTGCACTGCTGGAGAAGCATCCTGAAAAACCCAAAGTTATAATTGCTGATACAATAAAAGGTAAAGGTGTTTCATTTATGGAAAACAGAAGAGAATGGCATCATTCAACTCTAACAAAAGAACAATATGATCTAGCCGTGTCAGAACAACCTATTTTGGAATAGTTTTTTTACAATATTTTATAAATGAATACACAAGCCGTATAATCTTATGCTTACATTCAACTCATTAAATTTCAGAACGTGGTCTAAATTAGGGCAGCGAGGGGCTTTTTTTGGGCTTGCTATATTCGAAATCGTTGAACAATATAATAACACATTGGTTTTGACCGCTGACCTGGGATATTTATCGGGACTTGAACGTTTTATGAACAAGTATCCGGATAAATTCATTAATACCGGCATAGCCGAACAAAACATGGTTGGAATTAGTGCTGGTTTGGCCCAGGAAGGACATATTGTATTTGCAACGACTTATGCAACTTTTGTAAGCATGCGTAGTTGCGAACAAATACGACATTACCTGGGTTATATGCAAAGTAATGTAAAAATTGTTGGTACCGGAGCTGGGCTTGTTATGGGCTATTCCGGTAACACCCATTATACAATAGAAGACTTTTCTATTATGCGCGCTATTCCTAATATCGTAGTGATATCGCCGGCTGATGCTACAGAATCAGTTAAAGCAGCACTTGCTGCGGCAGAATATGATGGCCCGGTATATATCCGTCTTTCAGGGGCTCTTAACATTCCCATGGTTTATACTGAGGATTATCATTTCCAGATAGGTAAGGCCGTTACGTTAAGAAAGGGTCAAGATATTACAATTTTTGCAACAGGAACAATGGTTTATGAGGCGCTAACAGCAGCCAAAATACTTGAAGACAGTTCTATTTCGGCTACTGTAGTGAATATGCACACGATAAAACCGCTTGACACTTCGGTAATTGATACGGCATGTGCCTCGTCAAAATTAATAGTAACCGTAGAAGAACATGGGATTATTGGCGGGTTAGGAGGCGCCGTTGCTGAATATAAAGCTGGTATTGATAATGCTCCTAAGCAATTGTTTATTGGCCTGCCTGATAAATTTGGCAAGGCTGGTGAATATAAGTATCTCTTGGATAAGTTCGGACTTACAGGACAACATATAGCTGAAAAAATTAAAAGTGTATATAAAAGATAAATCTTATCAAAACTAGCCTCTTGATGAAGTTTTTAAGAAGGATTGTATTTTTGTTTAGGGGAAAAGGGATACTCTATATAGTAAGAATCATAATTGCCCGCATCGAGCGTTTCCTTATTGCAAAAGGAATACTAAAAAAAAGGATTAAAAAATATAGCTTCTTTAAATCTCAGTTTACAGGCAAAAATGGTATTGAAATCGGAGGCTTAAGTCCAATTTTCGGAGCAACTGGTTATTTGCCCATATATCCACTGGTAAATAAATTGGATGGATGCAATTTTTCTTCTACAACTCTTTGGGAAGGAAATATTCAGGATGGAGAAAGCTACAATTTTTTCAAAAAGAAGTACGGTACCCAATACATATCCGAAGCAACTGACTTACATTTTATTCCTGATGAGAAATATGATTTTGTTATTTCTTCCAATTGTTTGGAGCATATCGCAAATCCATTGAAGGCTTTAGAAGATTGGAAAAGAGTGCTTAAGAAAGATGGATTACTTCTATTGCTGGTGCCAAATAAAAAATATTTTTTCGACCACAAACGTCCAATTGTTACATTCTCACATTTATTTGAAGATTATCAAAAGGGGGTAGGAGAGAATGATTTGACACATTTGGATGAAATATTGATGTTGCACGATTTGGAAATGGATAAGCATTCCGGTACTTTTGAACAGTTCAAAACAAGATCATTGAAGAATTTCGAAAACCGAACACTTCATCATCATGTTTTTGATGGTAAAGTTCTTGAAGAGATTTACAATTATCTTGATTTTGAAATTTTACTTACGGACGAAAATAAGAACCATCTTATATTAGGTCGAAAGAAAAATTCTAATGGGCATTAGTACTTAATGCGGCTTCGTTGGAAAATTTCAGGAAACTCAAAATCATTTTTGAGTTAGGCATTCATACGGATCCTCATTTTAATTTTTATAATTTGTCTGGCAAAAGTTCTGGCAATTGAATTATTAAGTATCAAGTTCATAAATCGGCTACCGGATATGTAAAATTTTGCGACGGTAATGGATTGAATAAATCTTCCCTTAAAAGCTTTCTCGTATTTTTTTTGAAGTTCCTTTTTAAGTTTGAAGAAACTTTCATCCACATTTCCCCTGCTTTTATGATATAAGTGAAAATCTATAACATACGCTTTATATCCTAAAACCCGGGCAAGAATACAAATGTCAGTACCATACAAGTGAAACCCATTAAGGTCTGAGGAAACGACAAGATTGGCTTCTTTTCTGACTAATATAAAATTTTCATCCAATGTCTGCACTTCCTGTGGAAAGTTTTTACCACGTTTATCATAATACGGGGGTATCCCGTGAGTAATACATTGTGTTTTATATTTCAGGTTAATGGCGCCTGCATTTCCAATTAATCCCCACCTGGAGTCTATTTGTTCTACTACCGTAATTTTTTGCCTAAGCTCGCTAATGGTGTCGTAAATAATTTCTACGTCCTGATGACAGATAATAATATATTTACCTTTTGCCTCCTGCAAAAAAAGGTTAAAAGCACGAAAAGCATCAAATTGGTTTTGCTGAGTATTATCAACATACAGAAATTCGCATTTATCCTTAGTAAACCCTGCATTTAAAAAAGAAGCAAGCATTGTTTCATATTGGTCCCTTTTAGAAACAATAGTGCAAATGCTGAATTGATAAGGATATTCAATTTTCTTAATTTCCTTTGCTATATCCGTTATTGATGCCATGCCTTGTTTATTTATAGCTGGTTCTACCGAGGGCTGATGCCAGTCCTTCTATATTTAAATGAAAGAGGCCAAAGATTAAGCCTGTTAATGAACGAAGCTTCCATATGGGTTCTCTTAATCCATAATTAAATATAGAGTGAACATAATCTTTTTGTGCGCCTTTGAAATCCTTTTTTATAAGTTTGTATCTGCCACTTCTGGAATAGCTGATTACAAAGATATGATAGAAGTGATTTTTTATTTTTTTCTCCGTAAACCCGAGGGCAATTAATAGGTTTTTATGTTCTAAAAGCATGTTTTTGGCTAGTAAAAAATATCCGTTGAAAATTTCAACTGTGTAAGTTTTGGTAATTTGGTTCGGATAGTTTCTCCATTTTCCTAAAGGATTGTCCACAAAATCAAATTCGCCCAGAAGCGCCAATTCTTGTAATGTTGGGATATCCACAAGTGGGAGTCTATGTTTTTGAATAAAGCCACCGATTTTCTCCAAATAGCTTTTCCTAATAACAATGGTCAACGCTGGTATAATATTTCGGAATAGCAATATAGACAAAATAGGTTTTTCGGGAGTATTAAAAAAATATGAGGCGTCCTCAGTGGTCAATGGGTATAAACTATTGCTCTCAGATAGATCAGAAGACGACGAATAAGCCTTTCCCCAGGATAGAACCAATTTTTCATTCTTGATTAATCCCGCTACCTGAAGTTCAAGTTTATTCTCAAACCACCAATCGTCGCCTTCAAGAACGGCGATAAATTCGCCTTGGGATTTCTTCAAAGCAAAATTATAAGTTTCGGCAAGCCTGAAAATTCCTATATTTTTTTGAGTATAAACGTGTATACGGTTGTCCTTTTCGGAAAAAGCCTTTGCAATTGAATAAGTGTGATCAGTGCTTCCATCATCTATAACCAACATTTCCCAATCAGTAAATGTTTGGTTTTGTACTGACTTTATACAATCCGCAATATATTTTTCGTGATTATAGGTAGGAGTGATTACAGAAACTTTTGCCATAAGGATTTATAAAGCTTTTGGTTTAGCGACTGTTCCTATTTGCATATATTTAATATCCGAGAGAAATCCAAATGTTAAAAGTGAAACCAATTTTAGTTTCCAGCTTTTTGATGGTCGGATTCCTTCATTTTTTACAATCATATACCCTGTTTCATTATACATTCTTGCAATGCTTTTCATTGTGAAGAACCTAAAATGGGTTCTATAAAGTATCCCGCTTTGTTTGTATTCAAAATCTTTTTTAAGGAGAATCTCTACTAAGTTTCCAGCATACCTAAAATTAGGTAACGACGAAATTATTATTCCTCCATGTTTAAGTAAAAATTTTGTTTTCGCTAATACATCCCACGGGAAAAGCATGTGTTCCAGTACATCGTTAAAAAAGATGCAGTCAAAATACGCTTTTGGGATTGATTCATATACTTCATCAAAATCACCAATAATAACTTTAGTTATTTTCTGAGCAGCTTTTTCTGCTTGCTGAGGGTTAATCTCCAGTCCCCAAACTTCCCTTCCTTCTTGCATAAGGGTAAAAGCAAATAGTCCATCATTACAACCTATATCTAAAATTTTTGTACAGTTATCGGGTAGATAAGCCCTCATCTCAGGGCGTGTGGTAGAGGTTTCAAAGGTCTCGATATGCATTTTTATATATTTTTGGTAAAAATAGATTAAAACTATTTATTCCATTGAAGGTAGAATAATATTTTTGTAACAAAATCAGACAATGGCTCTAAAGAAAATTATTACCTCCACACTTATTTATACCATAATTGGTGCGCTTCCCCTGGCTTCCGCTTTCTTTTTACTCCCATTTTATACAAACTATTTGACCATTAATGATTTTGGGGCCCTTATGCTATATATTAGCTTCTCCGGGTTCGTACAGATTATCATAAATTACGGGTTGGATACATATATCGGTATGTCGTATTTTGATACCAAACATGACACTGCCTTATTCAGAAATCATATTGGTACTATTGTTGGCTATCTTTTAATTTCAGGAATAATAACTATTACTATAATAACTTCATTTGGTAATAAAATCTTTGACGTAGTTTTTGGTAATAATGGAATGGCATTTTATCCATATGGATTGATGAGCGTGCTTACAGCCTTTTTTAACAGTTTTTTTAAAACTTATAGTAACCTGTTAGTTAACCAGCAGAGAGCAATGATGTTTCTATGGACAAATCTTGCCAATTTTGTTATGACTATCGCGTTTTCCCTTTCAGGAATCTTGATATATCCATATACACTCATTGGACCAATGTGGGGTAGGTTATTATCCGGAGTAGGGATATTTTTGATCGCCCTTTTCTTTTTTTACAGGGAATCTAACGTTCAGATTACATTTGGAAAGACGTTGAAAACAGCGTTTAGCTTTTCTATACCTGTTCTGGTATATTTTTTATTGTCCTGGTTGATTTCAAATGGTGATCGTTATATTATTAATTTTTATATGACGAAGGAGGATATAGCCATTTTTGATTTTGCTGTTAAATGCACGTTATTAATTGACTTTGCGTTACGTGGTTTAGGCAGTATGATAATGCCAAAGGTTTATGAAATGATGACAGATCAAAAACTGACGTCTACCTCTCAAGAGTTTAATCGTTACTTTAGTTCATATACAGCAGTTTCGCTTTTATTCATTCCTTGGGTAACATTGCTGGTTCCATTGCTTCTTCCAATCATTATATTTAAGCCAGAGTACAATCATAGCTTTCTATTTCTTTCACTGTTGTGCATCGGGTTTGTTTTTACCGGGCTAACCGGATATTTTCAGGCTCCAATTTATTTCTTCAAGAAAACTAAGCTTTTAACTAAAGTTTATCTTATTTCCGCACTATTTCAAATGCTGATCACTGTTTTTTTAATAAAGTATTATGGGTTATGGGGGGCTGTGGCAGCAAGTGTAATAGCAAAGATTATACAGAATATTTTTTTATACTTCGAAGCAAGAAAAATATTTACTTTTAAATTCAATGTAACTAAGTTGGTTATTTTGCCAATGGCAGTAGTTTTATTTATGGCATCAACTGATTTTTTTCTTACCTTAAAAAATATGCATTTTATTCATTTGCTTCAATTAATTTTTACTACTATTTTGGTAGTTTTAATTTATTGGAAGGAGCTCATTATCTTTTTTCGAAAATTTATTCTCAAACCAAACTAGATTTTAAAGAAATATGGAAAATTATTTAGCCAGTAACAAAATAAAAAATATACTTATTACCGGAGGAATGGGATTCGTTGGCTCAAATATTGCTATCTTCTTAAAAAGAAAGTATCCCGAATATGTTGTTATTGCTTTTGATAACTTAAAACGAAGAGGTTCGGAATTAAATATCAACCGTCTTAAAAATGAGGGTGTGATATTCATTCATGGAGATATACGGAATAAGTCAGATTTTGAAGAGATTGGAAAAGTAGACTGTATTATCGATGCTGCGGCTGAGCCTTCAGTTCTTGCTGGGATTGATACTTCACCGGAATATTTGATTGATACTAACCTGAATGGAACAATTAATACACTTTACTTTGCAAATAAGCATAAATCTGATTTTATCTTTTTATCAACAAGTCGTGTTTATCCCATCTCCACCATCGAAAAAATTAATCATACAGAATCATCCACACGATTTGAGATTTCAGAAGATCAAACTTTTAATGGTATAAGCCCAAAAGGGATTACGGAAGCTTTCCCTCTGGAAGGTGCTCGTTCTTTCTATGGTTCAACCAAGTTGGCCTCAGAGCTGTTGGTTAATGAATTTCATCAGTTTGCAGGACTTAGAACGGTAATAAATCGTTGTGGTGTGATTGCTGGCCCATGGCAGATGGGGAAAGTAGACCAGGGAGTCACAGTTCTTTGGGTTGCACGTCACTATTATAAAAAGAAATTATCATATATAGGATATGGGGGCACTGGCAAACAGGTTAGGGATGTCCTGCATATCCAAGATTTGTTTGAATTGGTTGATTGGCAAATTCATAACATCAAGAATATTGACGGTGAAACGTTTAATGTTGGAGGAGGTTATGAATGCAGTATTTCACTTAAAGAATTAACTCAGTTATGTCAACAAATTACCGGGCACTCTATTGAAATTGAGCAAATCAAGGAAACACGCGAAGCAGACATCAGAATTTACCTAACTGATAATTCTAAAGTAACAAAGATGTGCGGATGGAAACCCCAAAAAACAATGCAAATGCTGATTAAAGATATTTATGAATGGCTCAAAGCGAATGATAATCAATTAAGTTCTATATTAAAATAATATAAATGAAAATAGCAATTATTACAGGTTCAGCGGGTCTGATAGGAAGTGAAGCTGTTGACTTTTTTTCTAAGAAATTTGATATGATTGTTGGCATAGACAATAACATGCGGAAATATTTTTTCGGCGAGGACGCTTCCACCGAATGGAACAAGTTGAGAATTGAAAGTTCATGTGCCAATTATAAACATTATAATTGTGATATTCGAAATTATGTGGAGCTCGAAAGAATTTTTAGAGAATATAATACTGATATCAGTTTGGTAATACACACTGCAGCTCAGCCCAGTCACGATTGGGCTGCTAAAGAACCTCTGACAGACTTCACGGTGAATGCTAACGGCACCATGAATATGCTCGAACTTACCAGATTATATTGTAAAGATGCCGTATTTATTTTTACTTCTACAAACAAGGTATATGGCGATAATCCTAATTATTTGCCATTAGTTGAACTTGAAAGCAGATGGGAAATTGATCAAAATCATCCTTATTACAAAAATGGAATTGATGAATTTATGAGCCTGGATCATACCAAACATTCCATTTTTGGTGCTTCCAAAGTAGCAGCTGATGTTATGGTGCAGGAATTTGGGAGATATTTTCAGATCCATACCGGGGTTTTCAGAGGTGGTTGTCTTACTGGTCCAAAACATTCCGGCACTCAGTTGCACGGTTTTTTATCTTATCTCATGAAATGTGCGATTACGGGTGAACATTATAATATTTATGGATATAAAGGCAAACAAGTACGAGATAACATACACAGTTGGGATCTTGTAAATATGTTTTGGCATTTTTACCAGAATCCACGGGTTGGTGAGGCTTATAATGCAGGAGGTAGCAGACACTCAAATTGCTCAATGAAAGAAGGCATCAGCCTATGCGAACAAATAACCGGTAAAAAGATGGATTACAGTTATACGGAAACGAACCGGATTGGCGACCATATTTGGTGGATAAGTGATGTCTCCAAATTTAAAACGCACTATCCTTCATGGAATTACAAATATGGGTTAGAAGATATTTTGACGCAGATATTTATAGAAATGAAAGATAGAATTGGTTTACGAACTAAATAGGTTATTATAAGAATGATTAACCAATTTTTACTTAATAATGAAAGATTTTCTTAATTGGATGAGAGTTATTTATAATAAGAGATTTATCGTTCCAATACTAACACTTTTAATTGCTTGTAGCATTTTTTTGTTTGTGTGGATTTTTGGTGTCAATGTTTTGTATCTTGATGAATGGTTCTTTGCATCCCTGGTAAAAAAGTTTCAGTCAGGTGGACTTGATTTTGCCTTTCTATTCAGCCAGCATAATGAACATAGAATATTCTTTCCTAATTTATTTTATCTGGTTCTTCTGCCTATAAGCCATATGAATTCTAAAGTTATTATGTTCGTCAATGCCATCCTGGTGTGCATAGAATTTTGTTGTTTTTATCTAATCGCTAAAAAGCAATTCAAATTTTCCTTTTCTGAGATGCCAGCCTGGTTGTTAGTTGTGCCTTTATTCGTGTTTAATTTTCGACAATGGCAGGATTTAATTTGGGCCTTTCAGTTAGCTTTTTATATGGTGCTTATCTTTAGTATATTATCATTGTATTTATTAGATAAACTTGATGAAACATCTTCAGAAAGGTGGAGAATCTTTTTCTTTTTTATCGCTAATTTGTCCGCAATCATAGCTACTTTTTCAAGTGCAATGGGTTTTTTAGTCTGGATAGCAGGAGGTGTACAGCTCATTATAGGCGTTTTAAACAAGAAATATAAACAGATTATAGTTTATACAGTGGTATGGATAATTGTGGGGCTCATATCAATCATGATTTATAATAAAGGGTTAAACAGCTCGATTGGGCAAAATTTACAGTTTGCGATTCGAAATCCGATAGTTTTTATTCATTTCTTTTTCTCTTTAATTTCGTTAATAAGCGTGCATTCATTGAGCATAATTGCTTTCCCGATAGGATTGCTGTTATTTCTGATTTCGATTTACGTATTTTATAATATTTACAAAAATAACCGGTGGAGTGCCAACAAGTTCTGGATAGGCATTTATACTTTTTCTTTTTTATTTTCAGTTTTAACGACAATTGGGCGTTGCCCGATTGCTTTCGAATATACCGACAGATCGAGATATACAATTTTTACTTCACTTCTGGTAATTTCAACATTTGTAATGTTTCTTGACTGCTATCGGGTTTCCATAGCTAGATATGGAGTTAAGATATTTAAGTTTTTCTTTGTTTTGCTTTTAATATTGGGAGTTGGATTAGATGCAATTGGAATCGCTTTTGGGGTTAAGCAAAAGCAAGAACGGGAAAAGATAAGACTAACGATTCTGAATTATAAGGAAGAGAAATTTATGACTGAATTAAAGGGTTCATGTGCCTGGTGCGACAACAATTTTTTTTCCGAAATAATAGAATATACACCGTTTTTGGAAGAAAATCATTATAATGTTTTTACAAAGAATGTTAAATCAAACAAATGAAACTATCCATAGTAATTCCAGCTTATAACGAGGCTGAATCTTTACCCGAAACTATACATTCGATTTACAGCGAGCTGGTTAAAAATGTAGTTGATCATGAAATATTGGTCATCAATGATAATTCAAAAGATAATACCCTGGAAGTTCTTAACAAAATCAAAGAAAGTGTAGATACGTTACGCTGGATTACCAATGAAGGGCCCAATGGATTTGGTTATGCAGTTAGAAAGGGTTTGGCAAATTTTAATGGTGATTGTGTTGCCATTATGATGGCCGATTTGTCTGATTCTCCCGAAGATATGATTGAATTTTATAAAGTTTTGGTCGATGATAATTGTGATGCAGTTTTTGGAACCAGATGGAGTAAAGGAGGTAAGGTTTATGATTATCCGTTTATTAAAAAAGTAATTAACAGATTTGCCAATAATATTATCCGGTTTAGTTTTCGTATTAAATACAATGACACTACCAATGCATTTAAGATGTACAAAAAAAGTACAATTGACGGATTAAAGCCATTCTTGTCACCACATTTTAATTTGACCATTGAATTACCCTTAAAAGTTATTATCAGGGGCTATAGTTATACTGTTCTGCCAAATTCATGGAGAAATCGAAAGCATGGGCAATCAAAATTAAAAATAAGAGAAATGGGAACTCGCTACCTGTTTATTCTTCTATATTGTTTGATAGAAAAGTACTTTGCTAAAAATGATTTTAAGAAAAAATGGGACTAGAGCAATTCTGTTTCATGTAGCAAAGTGAACATTTGAAGATTTCATGTCTTTATCACTTGACCGGATCTCCCTAATGATAGGAGATTTATTTTGATCTTTGTCAAGATCTCTCGGAAATTTGTTTTAGAATCTGACCTCTTTTAAGATTCCTTCCAATTATTACGCGGCTTTAGTGGCAATTCCCTTTCCAACTCATTTGTTAATAGCATAAGATATTTATTGTCTTCCTTTTACTTGTATTTTTCTTATTTTTTTATATTTTTGAATAAACATTGGGTGCAACTCATAAACATCTCTCTTCATGATTACACCTAACCAAATGAATCAATAGTTATTAACGTTAACAAAAAACCTATGAAAAAATTATCATCCCTTGCAATGATGTTGCTGCTTATATTATTTATCACCAGTTGCAACAGTTCAAAGTACCAAATCATTAAATCTACCGACCCTAATGGGTATACTTATGAAAGCGTAACAAACGATCCCATGGGTGTGCGTATTTATACCCTGAAAAACGGTTTAAAGGTTTATTTTTCCGTGATCAAAGATGCTCCGCGGATTCAAACTTTGATTTCCGTTAAAGCCGGTTCACTGATGGATCCGCCAAAGACAACCGGTCTTGCTCATTACTTTGAACATATGATGTTTAAAGGTTCGAGCCACGTTGGAACTACCAATTGGGAAAAAGAGAAACCGCTTCTTGACAAAATCTCGGATCTATTTGAAAAAAGGCTTGCTACAAAAGATTCTGCCGAAAAAGTAAAAATTTTTGCAAGTATTGATAGTTTGTCGATCATTGCCGCTTCGTATTCCATCCCAAATGAGTATGATAAACTGATGCAGATGATAGGTAGCCAGGGAACCAATGCCTTTACCAGTTACCAGGGTACCTCATATGTCGAGGATATTCCTTCGAATGAAATTGATCGCTGGCTCAAGGTTCAAATCGACAGGTTTAATAACTTTTCACTCCGGCTGTTTCATACGGAGCTGGAAACGGTTTATGAAGAATTCAACATGAGCCAGGACAGGGACGGTAACAGGCTGTATTACGCTACTATGGAAGGCTTATTTCCAAGTCATCCGTTGGGACGAAAGGTATTAGGATTACCCGAACATTTGAAAAATCCTTCCCTGGTGAATATTCAAAATTTCTTTCATGAATATTATGTGCCTAATAATATGGCGGTCATTATGAGTGGAGATTTCGATATGGATAAAACCATTCAGATGGTCGACAAAACATTTGGTCAGATAAAAGCAAAGCCTTTTGAAAAACCTGTACTTCCTAAAGAGGAACCGATTCAAAAACCAATTGTTAAAGAAATATTTGGTCCTGATGCAGAGCGGCTTAACCTGGCATTTCGTTTTAAAGGTGATAGCACGGAAGATAAAAAATACGTGACGATGATCGATATGATTCTGAATAATTCCGCAGCAGGTTTGATTGACCTGGATCTGGTTCAGCAGCAAAAGATATTGAGGGGCGGATCCTATGGGCAATTTTATATCGATTACGGAATTCATACGTTTTGGGGCTATCCGCGTGAAGGGCAGACCCTTGAAACCGTGAAAGACTTGCTGCTTCAGGAAATTGATAAAGTTAAAAAAGGTGAGTTTGACGATTGGCTGATAAAAGCTGTCATTAATGATATGCGTCTTCAGACGATTCGGAATCAGGAGTATTATCAGAATCGGACGTATGAACTCAATGATGCCTTTCAGAATAATGAAAACTGGTTAACCCAGGTGAAATTTCTTGACGATCTTGATAAAATTACCAAGGATCAACTGGTGAATTTCGCTAAAGAGAACTATAAGGATAATTATGTGGTGGTTTATAAACGAAAAGGAGTGGATAAGAATATTGTGAAAGTACCCAAACCTAAAATCACACCGATCAATATTAACCGGAACGACCAATCCGAATTCTATACCGATTTATCCAAGAATAAACCCGAGTCTTTGAAACCGGTTTACGTTGATTTCGATAAAGAAATTCAGAAAAAAGAAGTGAAACCGGGTATCACTTTTTATTATGTGCCCAATAAGACCAACGAGCTTTTCGAGTTGAATTATATCATCGATATGGGTAAGTCGAATGATAAAAAGCTGGAACAAGCTGTACGTTACCTGCCGTATGTCGGAACCGACATGTATACTCCTGCCCAGATACAGCAGGAATTTTATAAGCTCGGCGTTCGGTTTAACGTTTATACCGGTAACGACAGAAGTTATGTCTACGTTTCCGGTCTCAACAAGTCGTTGGAACAGGCTGCAGGTTTACTGGAACATTTGCTAACCCATGCCAAAGCCGATACATCTTCCTATCGCAAATTTGTTGAGGGAGAATTGAAGGAACGTTCCAACAATAAAATGAATAAAGATTACATTTTACATGTTGCCATGGCAAACTACGGCAAATATGGTAAAAATTCAGCGTTTACCGATATCCTGCAGGAAAAACAGTTGCGCGAGCTTAATCCGAACGATCTTACAACCCTGGTTAAAAAGCTCAGTACGTATAAACATCGTATTTTTTATTATGGAACCTCAGGCATGGATGAGGCCATGGCGACTATTTTAAAACAACATCCTTTGCCCGATAATCCGATAGCATATACAGAACCGGTCAAATATCCCGAGGCTGATTTTACTTCGAGGAAGATTTATTTTATCGATTACGATATGGTACAGGCTAATTTCCTGTGGGTTGATAAATTATCGCAATTTGAGCAGAACTTATTGCCTTATACCAATCTGTATAACGAATATTACAGCAATATCGTTTTCCAGGAGATCAGGGAAGCACAGGGTTTAGCTTATGCTGCAGGATCCTGGATTCAAACTCCGGACAGAAAGGATCGGTCGTTTTTTAATCTATCGTATGTGGCAACGCAAGCCGATAAACTGGGAGAGGCAACTTCGACCTTACTCTCATTAATGAACAGTATGAAAGAGGATCAACGCCGGTTCGACCTTGCCAAAGAAGCTATTATGAACGGGATTGAAACAGAACGGATCACCAAAACAAATATCTTTTGGACCTATATCAACAATTTAGACAAAGGTGTAAACAACGATAACCGGAAAGATATTTATGATAAGGTGAAAGTGATGAACATGACTGATCTCAAGAGTTTCCTGGAAAAATATCCGACAAAGAATTATACGGCACTGGTTATCGGTAAACGGAATATGGTAGACGAAAAGATTCTCAGGAAACTGGGGAATTATAAAGAACTGAGCCTCCAGGAAGTATTTAATTATTAAGGATTAAAGAAGTTCGGATTTTAACACGATTCTAATAGAATCACTCCTGTTTTTTGATGAATGGGAGTGATTTTATTTTTAATGAATGTTCCGCAGTACCACAATTATTCATGTTACGCCAATTATTGTATAATCAGAATTTCCGAAATCTTTGTTGACTATCATAGTTTTGAACCTAAAGCATAGCAAATAGGTATGAGATTTTTTTAATAAGGTAATAAGGTTGGTTTAGTTTCATTATGGTTTTCTACTAAGGTTAAAAACTTTATTCTTAATTTTATAACCTTAGTAGAAGAGACAATAACCCCTCTTTTAAAACCTTATTGGAATATTGAAACGTATCAATTTCCCGTATAAATTGCATTAGATAAAGAGTTTTGAAGATTGCGAAGTAAATTAGTTTATGCCGCATAGCGGAAATCTATTTGCAGCAAATAAGAATATTAGATACAACCAAATCGTTCCTGTTTTTGTTTATGTGTTTATATAACAAAGATTATGCAAAGCCTTCGCGCTTACATTCATTCCCTCACTGACTTCTCGGAAAAAAGCTGGCTTATCTTACAACCGGCTTTAATGAAGGTTGAGTTTTCGAAAAATGAATATTTGTTAAAAGAAGGTCAGGTTTGTAATTCACTCTTTTTTATTGAGAAGGGATATTGCCGGTGCTATTTCGAAAAGGATGGCATGGAAAAGAACACCTCGTTTTTCTTCGAAAATGAGGTAGCCACCAATATCACCAGTTTTGCCGAGGGACAAAAATCTGCTTTTTACATTCAAGCATGCGAACCATTAACAGCAATTGTATTTGAAAAAACAAAA
>DATBXH010000654.1:0-2643 GCA_036514375.1 Bacteroidales bacterium
CTATTTTATCGAGTATACCGTTCACAAATTCATTGCTTTTATGAGTCGAATAAAATTTCGCAATTTCGATATATTCGTTTAAAGTGACCTTAATGGGTATGCTTGGAAATTCAAGTATTTCAGATAATGCTATTGCCATAATAAGAATGTCCATAGAAGCTATGCGCTCAACTTCCCAGTTTTGTGTATACTTCTCAATTAGTTTACGGTATTCCGGAAGCTTTAGAATCGTTTTTCGAAGAAGAGACTTACTAAATTCACGATCATCTTCATTCTTATAAAGCGGCATCAATGATGGGCTTGGATTCGATTCTTTAAATCTTTCCAGCGTTTTGATAATCATGCTTACAACAAACTCAATATCGTCGTTCCAATAAACTGACTGCTCTTCAAGTAATTGATAAAGAAAATCCCATCCTTCCAGTTCTTTTGACAAGATATCAATAACTAATTTCTTATCGATATCATATCCTATTTTCTCAGATTCCATATAATCCTGAAAATATGATGATTCTGTGACCTTTTGGTATAATTTCTTGATTAATTCCGGATATTCATGCCACGAGATTTTATTTTGTGAAATATAATCCTGAAACTGTTTGCTGTTTCGAAGCTGGGCTATCACCTTATTCTCAATAAATCTGACATTGGGATGCAAGTCTTCAAATGAGGGAAGTATCTTATTACTCGCAATTTCCGCACGTTCAGCGGCATAATCAGCAACCTTGACTACCAATAGAATCAGGTAATGATACAAATCATAAGCTTTTTTAATACTGAATGTCAATTCTTTATCCGACACATCAATGGTCGAACCCTCGTTTGTAAAATACGCATATAGAACTTGTACGATTTTTATTCGAATCAACCTTCTGCTAATCATCATTAAAAGAACCTATTATTATTCAACAACTATTTTAATTCCCCAATATTTAATTGCCTGCAAAATAAAGTAAAAAAAAGTATGATTCATGAAAAGCATCAAAAAATTCCCTATTTGCCTAAATCTTAGGATCTAATATCTTTAAAAAGCTACAATCTTTAGTTTTTTCTGAAAATATTTTTATATTTTTGAATGTGGCAATTACTAAACGAGTAACTAAAACCTAATCAAATGGAAGAAAAAAACCAAAGGAATCCGGCTTTAGAAAAGCCAAAAAATTACGAATTCTTTTCAGAAGCTGTTAGAGCCGGCCGAAGAACTTATTTTTTCGATGCAAGAGTAACTCAGGATAATGATTTCTACATAACCATCTCTGAAAGTAAACAGGTGATTAATCCTGATGGGCAGCGATTTTATGAAAAACATAAAATCTTCCTGTACCCGGAAGATTTCGATCAATTCTCAAAAGGCTTAGAGCATATAATAAATAGTATACGTAGTATACGCCATACCTCACCAAGTCGCCGCATCATCCTCCGAAAACCCACTAAAATTGAGCCTGGGGAAAAAATTGAAGCCAGAGACACATTCCATGAATTTGATAATCATGTTACTGTTGAAGATGGCTATAAGAGCTTGGATGAAAATTTTGAAGATTTAGGAACCTCCAAATAAACAGAAAGGTCAGACTTGAATCTCTGACCTTTTTTATACAATATTATTTATATTTTTTAAGCTTATCATCGATAAATACATCGTACTCCTTTGAACGTTGAATTTTAATATTTGCTATAATTTCGGTTGCTCCATTTTCAAAGCAAGCATCTTGCGCCCTTTTTGCAACAGCCATCACTTCTTCATATGATCCTTCAATAACTGTTTCGAAAGGACAAACAACATAAGGCAGGCCAGATTTCTGAATTACTTCTATTGCCTTATCTACAAGTTCATAAGTAGAAAGGCTTCCATCTGATTTTGGCAATATTTGTAAAGCTAAATTAATTTTGGGATTCATATTTATTAAATATTAAAAATAAACTAGTTATGTTAAATAAAAATATTTTTGGAGTAAGCTGTCGCAACTATCAAATTTTTCTCATAAGGCTTGGTCTCCTTTTGTCAATTTTGAATTTTCCAACACTTTTATTATTTCGTCCGGGGTCAACTCTTTTACGTTAGTAACTATGTAGTTCATTTGGAGAAAATTACCAAACTGGTTACAATTTTCAATACCCTCTTCAAACATATTGTTTAACTGAGCATTAATAGGGACAACAGCTTTGACAGTAGAAAAAGTTTCAAAAAATTTGATTTCCTCAATCTCTGCATCGTATTTCTTAAATAGCATCGCCATTTCGTTGTTAATTACCTTTTTATGCAATTCGTCAAAACTGAATTCATCCTTGGCAAAAAACACCACAAAGTAACGTAATTTGTTTCCTCTACCTCCAAGACCAGTTGATATGAAAATCTGATTTTCATCAAGAAGAGAGCTCTCAAGCAGCATTTTGCTTTCTTGCATAGCCATTGCAGCCCAGGCTTTAAGCTCCGGATCAGGATTTTTCCAATATCGCTCTAAGGCTCTGAACGCTTCAACTTTATCAATGCACGCGAGACTTACCAACAATAATTTCTTTTTTTCGAGAGACACCAGTTCCGAAAAGATGTCTTCTCTGCTTGCAAACGTTTCTTCACAATTAATAGTTTTCTTAATATCTCTGGATGATTCGAAATATTCCAATTGAACATCAATATCTATT
>DATBXH010000655.1:0-2768 GCA_036514375.1 Bacteroidales bacterium
TTCGAATTTGTATGGCTGAAATTCATAATTCAGGATAATATACTTATCATTATCTGAGGAACCATCAATGATACTGTAAATCAACTCCTGGTTCTCTGTGTGCTGGTTTCTAACCCGTTTTAATTCATACTTAGGTGCTGACTGGGAGAGGGAGTATTTATAAATTCGTACACCGGAAATTTTTCCGTTAAAATTGTGTAATCCAGGTTCAATTCCGGCAAATCCTTTACCAATCATCAGCACTTTCTGGAGTGAATCTCCTTTGTTTTTATCTATATATGCCGTTACATCTTTAAAAAAGAATTGAGATGAATCCGGGAAAAAAGCATGCGGGAAGATGTTTACTATTGCATTTTCTTTTTTTAATTGCAGAATAATTCCTTCAGGTCTTTTATCCATGATCATGGTGTAATCAATACCTGATATGATTGGCCAATTGGTATCTCTGCAATATTGAGGTTGGCGATAAGTGCAAAAAGTGTAGAATAAATATTCAACAGGTACCGGAATTACATTGTAATGTCCAATCTCAACGGCTAAATGAAACTGAGGTTCTTCTCTGGCGTCATCGGAAACGTTTTTATTAATGGATCCATAGTAAAACAGGGGCGCAAAATAGTTCTGTCCATCACCATTGTACCGGAAATCAATTTCAATTCTGCCGAACTCCAGTTGCATAACATCTTCAGGAATGTCTTTCTCTTCGTAGATTCCAGAAGTAAATTCTTTGATAAGGGTTTCTGAGAAAAGAATGTTTTTATAGGTTCCCGAATAGTCACAAATTGTCCATGGATAGCTTTCTGGCTCTTTATTACATCCAACCATAAAGGATGTAAAACACCCGAGAATGAAAACAACTTTGTTTTTCATCATTTGGTTGCCAGGATTTTACAGTTGAATTGCCTATTCACCATATATATAGGCGTTATCATTTACTTTTACAGGATACCCAAGCGTATTATATTCGTAATAATAGTTAGTGGTATATTGACTTCCGGAACTGGCATTATATACATAAGTATCTTTAGTGATATTGTTTTTATTTGTGTATAAACCAGGCACACCTTCTGCTGTAAAAACTCTGTATGGATTGTTCTTCGTGTCGAACTCGAACGTATGGGTGTAGATTAACTTATCCTCAGCGTCGTTTGCTACAGTATAATAATAGTTGTGTTCTAAGTTGCTATCCGCATCATATTCGTAAATGTTATAATGAGTAAGTGCTCCTGATGGGTTAAATGTGCTGATCTTTGATATTTTGTCGTCGTTCCATTCCAATATTTCATATGAGAAAAGCGTAAAAACTCCGCTGTTCGAGTAATAATTGGATCTTTTTGAAAGCGTACCCGACGCGTCATATTCAAAATCTGTGTATTCTGTAGCCTGAGCCTTCCGCGGATCAGCGCCAGCTTCAATGGCAGTTCCGGTTGGCATAAAGCAACTTGCCGGATTGATTGATATGACTATTTCCAGTTTACTTAGTTGATTTTTTGCATTGTATGAATACCTTTTATAGGAGTAGGCTTCAAGAACCTCGTGTATCTTACCACTTCCTGTATAAGTTAGCTCTTTTATAACAAGATCTCCTGATTTTACTTTCATCAGTAGGGTACTATCCTGATACATGCTTTCGGCATTTTCTTTCTCACAGGAGGTAAGTCCGGGCAGAATAACTGCATATAAGATACATGTTATGGGAAGGAGAGATAATTTTAGTAATGCTGTAATCCCTGCTTGTAGGTATCTCCCTATGGATACAAAATGATTTAACTGATTCATAGCTTTTAGGTTTTGTTGTTATTTCATGATTCAGTTTTGATTAAAAGGTTGCGTGGGATGATACCTTTTTAATTCATAAAAAAAAGCCAAGTCATCACGACTGAGCTTTTTCACTAACCAACAAATCCAAACTATGGATACAAAATTATAATACTCTTTTAATATTTTCAACAGGATGTATAACTTTCTTTAAGTTATTTTCTCGTTGACGGTTGTTATTTTTCTTGATTTCTGCATTAAAAATAATGGGACACAACAAATTATAAGGATGGCGGCAATCATGTAAATGTGGTTGTAAGTGAGTAATTGAGATTGAACCATCACACTGTTTTCAACAGATTTCAGTGCCATTCCTTGCGTCTGATCAGGCGAAAAACCTTTTCCCGCAAAGCCGGATGTCAGCATTTGGTAGCGTTCTACGAACACGGGGTTGTAATTATTAACCTGTTCAATCAGGATGTTTCTGTATTGAAAGGTTTGTACTGCCAGTACCGTAGTAAATACAGCTACCCCTAATGTTCCGCCTAATTGACGCATTAAGTTGTTGATACCTGTCCCCTGGGCTATTTCTTTACCTTCCAGATCCTGCATTGCAAGTGCTGTAAATGGTACAAACATAAATGAACGTCCTACTCCGAGAATGATCATCGGCCAGAAAAAGAATCCGGCTCCTGTATCGATAGTTGGTCTGGTCATCATTAAGAAACAACTAAAGAACAATAAAACGCCCAACACTCCAAGGATCTGACCTGGTACACCTTTTTTGAATAATGCACCTGCAACCGGCATCATAAACATGGATACCAATGTGCTTGGGATTAATAAAACACCGGTTTGTTGAGCCGTCAGGCGCAGAATATTCTGGCAAAATAATGGCAGTGCGAACATTGAGCAATAAAGCACTAATCCTAATACAAACATGGTGACATTACCAATGAAGAAACTGCGGTGTCTGAAAATTCTGAAATTGACTACCGGATAATCTGCTA
>DATBXH010000656.1:0-2093 GCA_036514375.1 Bacteroidales bacterium
AGCTGAACATGCCGATGACAATGGCAAACTTCTCCGTAATATCATAAAAACTGAAATAAGAAGCCGTGTCCGTGCTATCTTCAGGAATCATTTTGGAGTAAGTGGAACGCGCCTGCGACTGGATACCCCCCATAACCATACCAACCAAACCGGCCAGTATAAAGAACTGAACATCGGTCGTGATAAAATAAGCCGAAACACAAACAGCTATCCAAATGACCAGCATCATGCTCAGCGATAGTTTATTTCCCCAGCGCGAGGATGCCATGCCAAACAAAGTGGCACCTACAATGGCCAGCACCTGGATAATTAAGATAGTAACAATGAGTTTTGATCCGGTAATACCAAGCTCTGTACTTCCAAACAGGGTTGCTACCAGAATAATGGTTTGCACGCCCATGCTGAAAAACCAAAAGGCTAAAAGGAAACGAATCGTAGAGGCTTGCTTCCTTACGGTTTTGAAAACAGCTATAATTTCTTTAAACCCTTTAGAAAAGACACTGGTTTTAAGTGTAAATTTTCCAGGATATTCCTTTAAAAACCAAAAGGCGATCTGCGACACCAGAAACCACCAGATACCAACTTCGAGGAATGAAAACTTCAAGGCTTCCAGCTTTCCAGCGAATCCAAATTTCTGATAATTTTCAATCGTATATAAGTTGAAGATCAATAAGAGCATACTTCCGGCATAACCGTAAGAAAAGCCCCGTGCGCTTACCTCATCTTGTTTGTCCGGAGCAGCGATAATAGGTAAAAACGAATTATAATACACAAGCGATCCCGCATATCCAACTACTGCAAGTGCGACGAATGTAATACCAAAACCAACGTTAGCCCCGTTGAACCAGTACAACAAGAAGCAGGAGGCTGCACCCATCATGGTAAAAATGCGCATGAACAGCTTACGATAACCCCCCAGATCAGCAATACCCGAAAGCAAGGGAGTTAGAAAGATGATAAGGAAATATCCGGCGGCAATGCCAAAGTCATAAAGCGATGTATTCCGAAGATGCATGCCGAGAAATTCTATAATATCTCCACCAAAAGCCTGTTTGGTAACCTCCGCATAATAAATTGGAAACAGGGCCGTAGTAATAATCAGGTTATAGGCAGAATTTGCAATGTCGTAAGAACACCAGGCATGAAGTACTTTCGGATTGTTTTTCTCCGGAATACGATGGGCAGGTTTCATAGGCTTTGTTTAAGATTCAAATTTTGTGTTATTATAATGTCTGGCTTGTGTAATTAAACGATTCCAAATCTCTCTTTTGCTTCTTCCAAAATTAGCACTGTTGCCGAAGCTCCAATACGTGCGACACCTGCTGCTTTGAATTTCAGGAACTCGTCGAGTGTGCGTATACCGCCAGCTGCTTTGATTTTTACTGATGGGCTGCAGTGTGCTTTAAAAAGAGTTATATCTTCAATGGTAGCTCCCCTATAAGAATATTTTCCATCCTTATCTTTCACAAATCCATAACCTGTTGAAGTTTTTACATATTCAATACTATGTTTGCTGATAAGCTCACAAAGCTTGATCTTGTGTTCGATTTTGACCACAAAATCAGTCTCAATTATAACTTTCAGGATAGCTCCATATCTTTGGCAGGCATCATGAATCGCTTTTAATTCAGATTCCACATAATCCCAATCCTCCATCAGCACCTTACCAATATTAACCACCATGTCTACTTCAATGGCTCCCTCTTTACATACATATTCTGTTTCGAAAATTTTGGAAGCGATGGGACTATTTCCGGCAGGAAATCCAATAACAGCGCAAACCCCAACATCAGTCCCTTTTACCAGTTGAGCAGCCATAGCTGTATGATAAGGTTTAACGCAAACAGTTGCAGTGTTGTATTTTATGGCTATGGCACATTCCTTTTGTAAGTCATCATCGGTATAGGTTGGATGCAAAATGGAGTGATCAATGAGTTTTGAGAGTTCCTGAAGATTAGTCATAATTTAGGTAGATAGTTTAAAAAGTATCCTATTTCTTTTTTGTCCGAACAGCGTCAACAGAGTATTTCCCGCCCCCCTGAAACAAAAGTGAAATCAGTAAAAGGGTCATTGCAAAATCAGTTCTGTATTCA
>DATBXH010000657.1:0-4565 GCA_036514375.1 Bacteroidales bacterium
GATAAGAGTCAGTTTGCGGCGCTACTTAATGCATATTCTATTCAGGAAATTACAGCCATATTTGGGGAGATCGATGAGAAAATTGCCTCATTACATTCCTGCTCATCTGAAGATTTCCTTACGTTAAATGCTTACTTTAAAAAGTATTACGCTGATTCAAAGACCATCTCAAATAACGCCACGGAGTTATTCAGCCTCATTACAAACAAAGATAGTCAGAAAAAATTTTTAGAGAATCTGAAAAATTTTCACGATACTCTTCATGTACTTTTAGCTGACTACGAAAAGGTAATCAATGAGGTCATCAGTTCCATTCAATTAATGATCCGGGAGATGGATCAAATGTTTGTTACTGCCAATAATCTGAAGCAGGATTTAATGACCCTTAAATTGTTAGTCGCCAATTTAAAGCTTGACGTTATCATATCCCCTACTCCCATTGGTAAGATTGCCCGCAAAACAAATGATTTTAACGAATTAATCGTCCTTACAAAATCCTTTTTTATTGAGTTTTACAAACATTCAACACAATTTAAGGAAGCAGTTAAAACATTCAATGAACAATTAACCCAACAGCGGGACAGAAATATTCAACATATAAACGAAATCACTACCGAAATAACACATTCGACCAATTTGTATGATCAAAAAAATAGAGAAGCCATACAATTGGTTCCGAAGTTATCGGAAAATACCCAGAATACATCCAATAGTATTGCAAAGATTATTACCAATCTTCAGTACCAGGATATTATCAGGCAGAAGATTGATCATATTCAACAGACACATAAAGACATTCTTAAAGAATTGAATGAGATAGAAGAGTCGGACAATGAAGAACTGAACGTTAAAAACAGGGTGAAATGCTTTATGCAAATCCGCGATGTAGCAGGTCTTCAGGCGGCTCAGCTTATCCATGCAAACAAAGAATACCAGAAAGCTATCGAAGTGATATCAGGAAATTTTCTGGAAGTCGGAAATGATATGAACAACATAGCTGCTCTATGTCACCAGCTCACTGGAAATTCAAACAGCATCAATGTTTCTCATTTGGATGAAATTCGTGAGAAAATTGAGAAGACTGAGTACTTTAGCGATAGTTTCCAAAAATCAATCGTCTTCTTGAAGGAAAAAACTTCATTGCATAATGCAGAACTTAACGAGTTAGTTAACAACTACGATGAACTTTCTGATTTCATTGGGACCATTGATAAGAGCATGAGTAAGGCATTAGATAATCAAACTTCTGTGGAAGTTGAGCAATTTGAAAAAACCACCCTGCAGATAAGAAATATTTTATCCGAGCTCCATTCAATTAATGACTTATATCACTCGCAATTTCAAAAAATTAAAGAAATTTGTCCTTGTAATATTCAGTCAGAGTCCATTAACATTGAATCGGTGGAAAGCAAACTCCAGCTTTTTAATACCCAATGCGAACAGTTAATCGGAAACCTGTTTGAGACGAATGAGAGCATTTTTAAAATTTTGTCAGACAATCAACTGCTTAGTAAAAGCTTGTCGCTGGACATAAAAACCTCTCTTGAACAGATTAAATATTATGATTACTTTGACAAAGTCATTGAGGAAATAATTCAGAAACTCAATGAAATCAATATGAAATTACAAAATGTTGATGGGGCTTCGGATGAAATAAGACAAAAACATCTGGAATTTTTAAAGTCCAGATACACGATGCAAAGCGAACATGTTATTCATGATCATATTACAAAAAATGACATCGATTTACTTAGCCTTAACAGTACCGGTGCCGATGAGGATGACGATAACCTGGAATTGTTTTAACCCTAATAAAACCCTTTTTATATGAAAAATAAAACATTAGAAATAATAAAATCGAATAAGGGAGAACCTGTAAAGGCAATACTGTATGTTGATGACGAGCTAAGTTTCATCAACGCTTCTCTTGTAAAAGATGAAATATCTAATAAGGTAAAGGAATTCGACCAACTTTTAATCCAGGCAAACATTGTTCATCTGGATCTTACAGGTGTTCAATTGCTTTACTCAATCAGAAAAAGCTGTGAAACCTTAAATAAACAGGTCACATTCAATATTAAAATGAATGATGAGTTAAAAAATCTCATCAGCAGAGCAGGTTTTAACGATTTATTCAATTAATTTAGAAACTTCATAGACAACTTTTGGAATTACTAAAATAATATTATCTTTAATCAAATAGAATAATTTGACCCTATGGCTAAAACAATATTAATTGTCGACGATTCAGAAAGCATTAGAGAAGTAGTAAGTTTTACACTCGAGCACGAAGGATATACAGTTCTCATCGGAGTGGATGGAAAAGATGCTCTCAAATTTCTCGACGGAACTAAAATCGATTTAATTATTACCGACTTGCACATGCCAAATATGGATGGCATCGAACTAATTAAAGAGGTAAGGGCTTTACCGGATTACACGCGAATACCAATTTTATTTCTTACAACCGAATCTCAGGCTGCCAAAAAGATGGAAGCAAAAGAAGCCGGAGCTACAGGATGGATTATTAAACCTTTTGTCCCCGCCAAGTTAATTGAGGCTATTAACAAAGTTCTACGATAATGGACAATTTTAAAAAGAAGTTCATTGAAGAGGCTACGGAGCATATTCAGGACATTGAACAAGCACTGCTGGAGCTAGAACAAAATCCAACTGATAAGCCACTTATTGAAAGGGTTTTCAGGGCTATGCACTCGCTAAAGGGAAGCGGTGCAATGTTTGGGTTTGAGAAAATCAGTGAATTTACCCATAACCTCGAAACCGTTTATGACTTAGTGCGCAACGAGGAAATGGTAATTACCAGCGAACTACTGAATCTTACATTGGCTTCTGTTGATCACTTAAGTGCTTTACTTAAGGAAAATGCGGAATCGTCAGAACCTCTGATGCAACAGCATGCCTTCCTGATGAAACAGATTGATGATTTTGTTATTGCGGACTCATCAAAAAAAATCGCACAGGTTGAAAAATCAAAGGTGGAAAGTAGCTCCGAAGGCAATCAAAAAACGTATTACATCCTTTTTCAACCTAACGAAGACATTATGAATAATGGGACAAACCCATTATTTCTCCTCGACGAACTGAGTTCTTTAGGCGAATGTATATCTATTCCTATTGTTAAAAAAATACCGGTTCTTGAGGAATTCGATCCGAATAAATGTTATACAACCTGGGAAATTTTCCTTGCAACAAAGTCTGATATCAATTCAATTTCCGACGTTTTTATTTTCGTGGAAGACGATTGTGTATTACAAGTTAATCTCATTTCCGATTTTAACCTGCTTATCAATCCTCAGTTCATAGAAAAAATTGAAGAAATAAGAACCAAACAGCAGGAAATAGGACTCTCGCAATTACAGGATTTCGTTTCTAAAATCGCATTACCGGAGACAAAACAACAACAAAAAAGTAAAGAAGAAAAAACAATACAAGGATTAAAAGATCAAACTATTTCGAGTATCAGGGTAGCCTCCGATAAGCTAGACCAGTTAATGAACCTTGTGAGCGAGCTGGTAACAACTCAGGCACGTTTAAGCCTTTATGCTGAAAATGACGGTCGTCCGGAGCTATTGAACATTGCTGAGAATGTTCAAAAACTATCGCGCCAGCTTAGGGATAATGCGTTTAGTATTGTGCTTATCCCTATCGAAAATATGCTTACCAGATTTCAACGTCTTGTTCGGGATTTATCCAAAGAACTTAAGAAAGATGTTATTTTCGAAGCCGAAGGAACAGACACTGAATTGGATAAAACAATCATTGAAAATCTTACGGATCCGTTGATGCATATTTTGAGAAACAGCCTGGATCATGGAATTGAAACACCTGAAGTCCGACTCGAGAAAGGAAAACCTGCTCAAGGTAAGATATTATTAAAAGCTTTTTATTCAGGAGCAAACGTAATAATTCAGGTATTTGATGACGGTGCTGGCATTGATCCTAATTTTATAAGAACAAAAGCAATTCAAAAGGGCTTAATCAGTGCTGAGGCAACCTTATCAAGAAAGGAAATACTTGATTTGATATTTATTCCGGGTTTCTCAACGGCAGCTAATGTTACCGATGTTTCAGGACGTGGTGTGGGCATGGATGTTGTAAAACGCAAAATTGCAGATATCCGTGGCGAAGTTGACGTGGAATCTGAAATTAATGTTGGTACTACACTGACTATAAAATTACCGTTAACACTTTCAATAATAGATGGTCTGTTAATTAAAATTGAAGACATCCATTACGTGATACCTCTTTCCGTTATTGATAAAATATATGCAGTAGAACATGCCAAATTAATGAAGGCTTTTAACAATACGATTGTTTTGGATGGAGAGCAGATTCCATTCTTTTACCTCCGAAATGAATTTGAACTTCCTGAAAACGATGCATCTCACGAACAGATCATTGTAGTTCGGTACGAAGACAAACGAGTTGGGCTGGCATTGGATAACGTAATTGGTGAATACCAGGCAGTTTTAAAACCACTTGGAAAACATTACAAAAAACAGGAAATAATTTCGGGAGCTACGATACTAGGCGATGGAACAATT
>DATBXH010000658.1:0-4141 GCA_036514375.1 Bacteroidales bacterium
TTTGTACCAGTTTGAGGCTATGGTGGAAGGCGTATAATCGAGATTCAGACCTGTTACTGTGATGATAACCCCCTGAATGGTATCAGAGGCAGATGCTGCAGTGGATATGGGCCATGGCGTATATCCGGGTTCATTCACTTCCGACTCCTGTCGCCCATCCTTATTAAAATCGACTTTAATAACCGGCGACTGTGAAATACAAACCAAAGGAAAAAAGAATAGAAGAAAAATAAATGCAATAGGTTTCATGGTTATAGTGTTTATTAGCAGTAATATGTTACTTATTCTTGTTAGTAATATAAATAATTACCGTTGGTGCACTCTGTAACATGCACACCGGCATTCCTTTGAGCTACGAAAAGTAGAAAGAAAATATGTTTTTCAGAGGTTCAGACGTTTCAAAAAGCGAGGTTGGATTTCCCAAAATGGGTCGAGGAGTATTAAATTCATTTATCCCGATATGCTGCGCTATCGGGATTCGTTTAACTTACAAAGTTCAATTCACTCTCTTGAAATTTTAGTTTCACGAATAAAACTTTCAATAAGATAAAGAATAATCATCCAAAACTTTAAATTTATCATTTTGTCATAGGCATGTATGAAAGATAACATCATTAAACAGTTTAACCATGGGAACAAAGATGCGTACCATCTTCTGTTTACGAAGTTATACCCTGTGATGTGCCTGTTTGCAGAAAAATTCGTCCATCATCCGGGTGATGCAGAAGATATAAGCCAGGAAATTTTTATTGAACTTTGGCACCAGCGGGTAAAATTCGAAAGTATCGATCAGGTAAAAGCCTTTCTGTATCTCTCTGTTAAAAACAGGTGCCTGAATTTTTCAAAGCATCAGCGTATCAAAGAAAAGTATACCCAAACGGTTAACATGAATCATGACCCTTCGTTTGAAGAGCGTATCATTGAAGCAGAAGTAATACAGCATCTGCATAACGCCATCGAAAGCCTGCCCAACCAACAAAAGCAAGTGATTATCCATACCCTGGAAGGACTATCAAACCATGAGATTTCGGAGAATATGCAAATCTCACTAAACACTGTCAAATTCCACAAAAAAGCCGCTTATCAGCAACTCCGCGAAAAACTAGGTTCCGCTTCATTTATTCTGGTAATCCTTTTCTGATTTTTTTAAAATTCCACCTACCCGTTTTCCATTTTTAGTTGTAATACTACAAAACAGGTAACTTATAAGTCAATTATGATGGAAAAGCTGTTCCCTTTATTTAAAATAGCCGAACTGATTGCCAAAGAAAAAGCTGAAGGCTTGTCAGTCTCTGAAAAAGAAACTCTTGAAACCTGGATTGCAGAAAGTGAAAGCAATCAATCACTTTATAAAAAACTTCAGAATGGCAAGATCCTGGTCAACAAATTAACCGAATTGCAAAAATTCGATCCGGAGAAGGCATTCTTAAAAGTTGAGCAAAACATCACTTCCACAGGCAATCCGGCCCAACCCCTCAGGAAAATGTCTGGTTATTGGAGGTATGCAGCAGCTGCTGCTTTGCTCATAGGTTTGTCATATGCAGTAATTCGTATTCACAACCGTCCCCCAAAGGCACAAACAGCTCAAACGAACTTCCTGCCGGGAAAACAAAAGGCCATATTGATAACCGGTAACCAACGGATTTTATTGGGCAATTCGGATAAGAAACAGATCATAAAGGACCATTTGGCAGATATTGTAGATACAGGGTCAACCCTGAGCTATACCAAAAACGATTCGGTTGAAAAAACGATGAGTCATATCTCCAACAACACGCTAATCACTCCAAGAGGAGGCGAATACACGGTAATCCTGTCTGACGGAACCTCCGTCATGCTTAATGCAGACTCAAAACTGATATATCCTATTGTTTTCGAAGGCAAGGTCAGGGAAGTAACGCTGGAAGGTGAAGCATTTTTTAAAGTTACCAAGTCGGCCAAAGTGCCATTCGTTGTTAAAACAAATAAACTCAACATCACTGTTTATGGCACTGAATTTAATGTAGCAGCCTATCGTGATGAAAATACGATTCAGGCAACGCTGGTGGAAGGCAGCATAGGAGTGCACATCAATAATAAGGTATCTTCAGAGATAAAGATCAAGCCCGGTCAGCAGTTTGCCTATAGTAAAAGCACAGGAAATACCAAAACAAAAGAAGTAAATACGGAACAGTTCATTGCCTGGACCAAAGGAAAGTTTATGTTTGAGAATGAACCAATTGAAAACATCTTAAAAGCGATGTCGCGTTGGTACAATTTTGAGTTTGTGTTCGATGAAGAAGCTATCAAAAAACAACGCTTTACCCTAACCCTCAACAGGTACGACCAAGTATCAAAAATACTGGACCTGATGGCGGCTTCTTCAGCGATAAAATTTTCAACCGAAGGCAACAAAATACGAATATCCACCAAATAAAAAAAGGGGATGCGGCAACATCCCCCGAAATAATAAGTCTCTAATAACTTAAAATTTTAAAGAAGTAAAATTATGGAAAAAAACAGATCTGTAAGTCACAGGATTCTAAAAAGGCCTCAGACTTTTTCTCATGCAAAGCTGAAATGCGGTTTTATTCTTTTCGTGTGCTTTCAATGTATGCATTTGGCCGCGCAAGTCCCGTTCATTAATTTATCAATGAAAAATACAACCCTGGATGCTGTTCTTAAAGAAATAAAACGACAAAGCGGCAAGAACATCATTTATAACAATAATCTGCTCGATAAATACAATAACGAAACCTTTGAATTGAAAAATGTTACCCTCGAAGACGCATTACAAACAATATTGGAAGGCAAAAACCTGCAATACAAGATTGTTGACGATGTGATTATCATTGAGCCTAAACCTGGGCCGCAAAACATTGATAAACCGGCAAGTCTGATTCAAACCATAAAAGGAAATGTGTTCGACATAGAGTCCAACAGCCCTTTAATTGGTGCTTCTGTTATTATTCAGGGCTTTAATCCTCCCAGGGGAACAGTAACAGATCCGGAGGGAAATTACAAGCTGGAAAAAGTACCCGTTGGACGGTATAACATCCAGGTAAGCTATGTTGGCTATCAGTCGAAAATGGTATCTGAAGTTTTGGTTACATCTGCTAAAGAAGTTGTCATGAATATCGGTTTAAAGCAGGCCCTTACCCAAATGAAGGAAATAAGTGTAACTCACAGCAAGGATAAGCCTTTGAATACAATGGCTATTGTGAGTTCCCGTTCGTTTACCGTGGAAGAAACACGGCGTTATGCCGGAGGGCTCGACGATCCGGCACGCATGGCCTCTGCTTTTGCAGGAGTAGCCGTGGGTAATATTCAAAATAACAATATCATTATTCGTGGCAATGCATCCAGGGGATTATCGTGGCGCCTGGAAGGTATCGATATTCCAAATCCCAGCCATCTGGCAGGACAAGTAGAAGGAGGAGGAATTGTTACGATTTTCAGCAGTCAGCTGCTTGCTAATTCCGATTTTTTCACAGGGGCTTTCCCGGCCGAATACGGCAATGCTTTGTCAGGTGTTTTCGATATGAAATTACGAAATGGTGATAACGAAAAGTATGAGCAGACCTTTCAGGCAGGGACCATAGGTATTGATTTTGCGTCCGAAGGTCCGATAGGCAAAAAAGGGGGTGCTTCCTATCTTATTAACTACAGGTACTCAACCATTGGATTGATTAAAGATTTGGGACTTCTTACCACAAACGAAACTCCGGGTTACCAGGACTTATCCTTTAAATTAAACTTCCCTACCAAAAAAGCAGGTGTCTTTTCTCTTTGGGGAATTGGAGGCATCGATAAAGATTTCGGAACCGATGAAACGGATTCCGCCAAATGGCAAACCAGCTTCAACAGACTTCAATTTTCCATTAAAGAAAAAATGGGAGCAACCGGCCTGGCGCATAAATACATGATCGGGAATCAAACCTATATTCGCACTACAATTGCTGCCTCAGGCACACAAGACGAACAGAATTTTACCCGCCTGGACGATAACCTGGTAAGGCGCCCTTACCTCTATTTTATTGACAACTCCGCCAGGTTCACCTTCAGCTCCATGCTCAACCACAAATTCAATTCAAAAAATACGTTAAGGATGGGTGTGGATTTTCATGTATTGTTTTACAATGTAAAAATTAACGGTACCATT
>DATBXH010000659.1:0-2032 GCA_036514375.1 Bacteroidales bacterium
ATTTGAGGCATTTTGGCCTTTTTTGCTGGCTTTGTTTGTAATTGCCTGCGGATTAACCTGTCTTGAAACAGCAGCTAATCCGTATACTACTGTTCTGGGGCCAAAAGAGTCGGCTGCCCAACGTATTAATTTTTCTCAGTCATTCAATGGCCTGGGTTGGATTTTAGGACCTCTGATCGGAGGATTATTGATATTTGGAGCCTCTAAATCGGATGTTTCCGGAAAATTTGATTCTCTTCTGACTCCTTATATGATTATAGGCTTCGTAGTCATTGCCGTAGCTTTTGCTTTTATCCTGACGCCACTTCCTGAAATTAAGGAGGAGATTAAAGAAGAAGGTGGCGAAAATCCGCCCATGCGACTACTTCTGAAACATCCGTATTTTATTATGGCTGTAATTGCTCAATTTCTCTATGTTGCTGCTCAAACTGGCGTGAATTCATTTTTTATCAATTATGTAACAGAGGAAATACCTGGAGTTCAAAAACCGGTTATAGGAATCATGCAACATTTAGGATCCTTTGGGGAGGTTTTTATGCCTAAAAACCCCGAGCAGGCAGCCTCGTTAATTCTAGCTTTTGGAGGTATGGGTTTGTTTTGGATCGGCCGTTTATTCGGATCCTATATCCTCAAATATGTTTCTCCTCGTAAGTTACTTAGTACCTATGGATCTATTAACACCATTTTAATTCTATTGGCTGTTTTTGGATTCGGCATTATCTCTGTAATAGCCTTATTCAGTTGCTATTTCTTTATGTCTATTATGTTCCCGACCATTTTTGCTATGGGGATTCATGGTTTGGGAGCCCTTACTAAAAAAGGGTCGTCCTTTTTAGTTATGGCTGTAGCCGGGGGCGCTTTCTGCCCGCCTTTAATGGGGCTTATTGCAGACCATTCCAGTATGGCTATTGGCTTTATTATACCCATGGTTTGCTTTGCTTTTATTGCCTATTTTGGCTGGCTTAAGAACGATAAACCGGCAACCTGACGACAATAAATATATTACTAATTCATATAACTATTTAATTTCCTAGATCATGAAACGAAAACTACTTAGCTTTATCCTGGGCGGGATTATATTCCTGTCGGGATGTCAGAAGGCGCTTGAGCTCACTTCTGACTCTACACCTCCTGGCGAGGTAAGTCAATTACAATTAGAAAAATTAGATGTCAGTGTAAAGTTAACCTGGGTCGATCCCAAGGATAAAGATTTTAAGGCGGTCAAACTTACCATTTACAATGCTGACAATCAAAATCAGGTGAGATCTGTTGATGTACTGCCTGACTCTCTGAAGTACACATTTGAAAGCCTTGCTGCCGGTAATTATTTCGTAAAGGTACAGACAAGGGATAAGGAGAATCAACTGTCAGAAGGTGTAGAGATTCCATTTGTTTTTTTAAGCAAATCTCCGGTGAATGTTAAAAATATACGAACTGCAGTTTATTGGAATGTACTTCATCTGGACTGGGATTCTCTGACAAGTAAAGATTATGAAACTGTTGTTGAGGGGCAGAAGCTTGTCGAACCTGTTGATAGTATCATTGTGGTAGTTGACAATACCACTAAAATTAAATTGCAAGCGACTGCAACAGGAGCAGTCATCCCGGATTTATCTGATGGTAATCATTCAGTTAAAATTTATACCAAAGGCCATTCAGGATACTATTCAGGCATATATCAACAAGGATTCGACCCTATTACATTTGGTGAAAAGTTTGTTCGGGTACAAGGCGATGGTTTTGATTTTTACATTGCAAGATACGAAGTTACTACAGAAGAATATAGAAAGTTTATAGTCGACGATCTTGGAATATTGGAAGCTTATGCCCCTTATTTGGTAGACCCTTCGAAGGTAGAAGCAGACGCAAGATATAAATGGTGGTATGGAACCGATCCAAAATATACAGGAACTCTATATTTACTTGGATTTAACAGTTGGGAGTTTACTTTAGATGCCGGGGGATGGCAATGTAACAGATATCTTCCAAATGCTGCTTTTGGCAAAATTACCTGGGAAGGTGCTATGTTATA
>DATBXH010000660.1:0-8921 GCA_036514375.1 Bacteroidales bacterium
ATTAATGGGAGAAGGAAAGCGCTGGTTCGATTTAGTGAGAACATTTCATACCAGGAAAATAATGACATCTGTTGTTAAACAACGGCTTAGAAGGTATTATGGGGCATCATATGATCCCAATGCGCCGGTTGATATTTTTAATAATGAAGACGTGACAACTGGTACTATCGATCCAAGGGAGCTTTGGCCTTTAAACCGTACGGTATTGTTTGATAATAGATTACTGGTTCAGAATCAACCTTACAACTAATTGATGAACAAGATTAATTTGAGACATATGAAAAAGATTAATAATATATTGGTTCTTCTCGGACTTGCTGCAATAATGGCAGGATGCTCCATGTTTGGGCTGGATTTACAGGAAGATTATAACCGTACCTCGCATACGTTGGATGCTCATTTGAATACCACCGCCTGGGACTATATGAAAACCCGGAACTACATTATAGTTACCGATACAATTATTGCAGCAGATGGTGTAACTAAAACAGTGGATACCGTAGGGATTAATGACGTTGCACGGCTGACTGTTAAATATACCACCGAAGCCTTAAACAGGACAACTGCAAAGTATAATCCGCCTGTTACCTCGGTTTTGAAAATTGGAAAAGTTTTAAAGGTAGATACAATTTTCACCATGATGATCAAAGGTATTCTCTATTGCGGTATCGATACCAATGAGTATATCAAACCGAACCGAACCTTGATACTGCTGCATAATGATGCCATACTTAGGGTTAGCAGCGGCAAACCATATGCTGATTGCTTCTTCGGTGCAGTTCTGGTAAGCGGAAAAGTGATAAGTCCGCTGGCATGGAATAAGTATCCACAGGATTTTGTAAAAAACTATTTTCAGTACTTAATACTTCTGGGGCAATATAATCATAGCACCTTATTGACTCTTGCAGATTCTGTAACAAATACGTTACTCACGCAGAATAACCCGACTTATTTCCAGCACTTACCGGCAGGTATAACACAACCTGGAGGCAATCCGACCGGAACGGCTTCGAGTGGTGCAGTTCCTGCCTTTATTGATGCCGGTACCGGAAGTATTCTCGCTGATGGTTCCAATAACAGCACTATGTACATACAGGTAGTGAATTATTCTCCAAGCAATACTTCGGACTATCCTGTTCAGCTTAATGATTATCTGAATGTCAGAACCAGCGATTTGATAGCCAATGGATACGATGAAAACGGTAATTTGGTTCCGAATAGTGTTTCCGTCCAGGTGATTGATCGTTATCTGACTACAAACCTTCCTTATTAACAGGTTGAGGAGGTGTTTGCCAAGGGCGGATGCCGGAGATTATGTTGAGTGTTACGTTCTGTCATATCATCGGCACACATGACGTAATCTTCGGTCCACGCTCATTTCACAGCGTATTTATCCGGATTTTACTGTGACTTCTGTCTGGCCATATTTATATTTAAATGCTGACAACTGATGATCAGGTCACTAAATCTGAATTTTCATTCTGCATTTTTTAACTTAGGGACTTATTTTTTGAATGAAATCAATTTATTGTCAGAAAAAGAATGTAGATAGATGTTTTAACAAGACAGAAAAATCAATTTAATCAAAATCAATCCGTATGAAAAAGATTCAGATTATTACAAGCGCGCTGCTTTTGTGGTTCGTTGGGGTATATACAGTGAAAGCAGCTTTGGTGAGGTCTCTTCCGTCAAATGGTGTTGTTTACAGCGTCAGGGATTTTGGAGCAAAGGGTGATGGCAAATCAACAGATTCGCCATACATTAATCAGGCAATTGATGCGGCTGCAGCTAATGGTGGAGGGACTGTTTATTTTCCGGCAGGCAATTATCTCTGTTATTCCATTCGCTTAAAAAGTAATATTGCGCTATATCTCGATCAGGGTGCAACAATTGTGGCTGCCGAACCTACGGAAAAGGAAGGCTATGATGAACCTGAACCGAACTTATGGGGCGACTCTTTAAAGTATCAGGATTATGGTCATAGCCATTGGCACAACAGTTTGATCTGGGGCGAACATCTTGAAAATATTTCCATTCTTGGTCCCGGCCTTATTTGGGGTAAAGGTTTGATACGTAGTACCAAGGGACCCCAAAACAGTGGTAATAAAGCCATAAGTCTGAAGTGGTGCCGCAATGTTATCATCCGCGATATTTCCATGTTGCATGGTGGTTGGTTTGCGATCCTAGCCACAGGTGTCGATAATTTTACCATCGATAATGTGAAGATAGATACTAACCGTGATGGCATGGATATCGATTGCTGCGTTAATGTACACATTTCCAACTGCAGTGTTAACTCTCCTTTTGACGATGGAATTTGCCTGAAAAGCAGTTACGGTCTGGGCGTTTTCCGGGCTACCGAAAATGTGACCATCACGAATTGCCTGGTTTCCGGATATGATGAAGGTTCGTTTTTGGATGGCACATTCAAAAGGAATGAACGCAAAGCTTATCATGACGGGCCAACCGGCAGAATTAAATTTGGCACCGAATCGAACGGTGGTTTCAAAAATATTACCATCTCGAACTGTGTATTTGATTATTGCCGAGGATTGGCCCTCGAAACTGTAGATGGTGGCCTTTTAGAGGATGTCACTATTACGAATATCACGATGCGCGACATTGTGAACGCCCCATTCTTCCTGAGACTTGGAGCCCGGATGCGTGGTCCTGAAAATACTCCTGTAGGAGAACTTCGTCGGGTGATTATTTCCAATGTTGTAGTGTATAATGCGGATCCCACTTACGGATCCATTATAAGCGGTGTACCGGGTCATCCAATTCGTGATGTTAAGCTCGATAATATTCGGATTTATTATAAGGGCGGAGGTACATCGGAACAGGCGGACAGGGTAGTTCCTGAGTTTGAAAAGGGTTATCCTGAGCCTTCCCGTTTTGGTGCCATTCCTGCTTATGGATTTTTCATCCGGCATACGGACAGTATTCAAATTAATAATGTAGAGATTAGTTATTTAAATAACGAATTACGTCCGCCTTTCATTCTCGATCAGGTAAATGGTGCAACCTTCAGGTTTGTCAAAGCACAAAAAAATGAGGGTGTACCCTTCTGTAGTTTGAAAAATGTTTCGGATTTCTTCCTTTTTCAATCGTTCGATATAAACGAAAAAAAGGTTGATCATACGGAAAGCGATAAACTATAGGAATTTTAGAGAGGTACAGGATGTAAAGGAGACAATGATTACAGTTCGGCATTTAGGTTCAGTGTTTTATATTTTAAAATTGAGTTTGTGAGAAGATTTTGTCTGATTTTGTTGATTGGGTTCCTTTTGTTTGTCATGCCTTTACATGCACAAAATAAAATTAGGTTATTGGATGGTTGGGAATTTGTGAAGAAAGATCTTGGGGGAGTCTGGGAAGCGGTTCGTCCTGCTAAAGAGGGAGACCCTGAAAGTTTTCCAAAATGGGAAGAAGTTACGTTGCCACACTGTTTCAATGCCAGAGATGCCGTTGATCCTGACGGTAGTTATTACCAGGGGCCAGGTTGGTATCGAAATAGATTGGGAATACATAATCCTTACCCTGGAGGACGTACACTACTGCAATTCGAGGGTGCCGGTCAAAAGACAGATGTCTATGTTTATACCACACTGGTTGGCTCACACGTAGGTGGGTATGATGAGTTTACTGTAGATATTACCGATGCGGTGGATGATTTTATGAAAACGGAATCTTTTCAAAAAGTGTTTAAAGGAAAGATTCCGGTTTCCATACGCTGCGATAACTCCCGTGATTTGGAAATGATCCCTTCCAATATGTCGGATTTTACGATTTATGGAGGATTGTACCGTTACCTGAATCTGGTTTATGTTCCTTCCTTTTCGATAGAACGTGTTATGTTGACTCCAACGGTTGATCCAGAAGGAAAATCTGGTGTCCTGGACTTAGCTGCTTTGTTCAATGCTAAAGCTGATGTCAGGAATGGCTCGGCTGATGTTACAATCATAGATCCCATGGGAAAACTGGTGGCTAAAAATACGGTCAATGTACAGGCAGGGTTGGACGTTCAAAGACTATGGAAGGCAACCGTAAAGAAGCCAACAATATGGTCGCCGGCCATGCCATCTCTTTATTCCTGTATGATTACTTTACATTCCGAGGCTGGTGAACAGAAGATAGAAAAGAAGTTTGGGTTTCGAAACTTTCAGTTTGTAACACACGGGCCTTTTATACTTAATGGTAAGAGACTGTTATTGCGCGGAACGCATCGCCATGAGGATCATGCAGGTGTTGGTCAGGCAATGACCGAATCCATGATTCGCACCGAGATGAAACTGATGAAAGATATGGGTGTAAACTTTATCCGTTTGGGACACTATCAGCAATCACGCATAGTACTGGATCTATGTGACAGTCTGGGTATTTTTGTATGGGAGGAAATTCCCTGGTGTCGGGGAGGTTTGGGGAGTGAGATCTATCAAAACCAGGCAAAACGTATGCTGACAAATATGATTCAACAGCATTATAATCATACCTCTGTAATAATTTGGGGTTTAGGAAATGAAATTGATTGGCCCGGCGATTTCCCGGAATACAGTCAGGAGAAAATACGAGCTTTCCTGAAAAGTCAGAATGATCTTGCCCACCACCTCGATTCTACAAGAAAGACAGCCTTACGAAGATGCGCATTTTGTAAGGACATTGTTGATGTTTATTCTCCCTCAATTTGGGCAGGTTGGTATCGTGGCCGATATACCGAATATAAAGATGTTTTGGAATCGGAAATGAAGTCGGTTGACCATTTTCTTCATATCGAATGGGGAGGCGACAGCCATGCAAGACGCCATTCGGAAGATCCGGATAAAATAATGGAGGAAATACATAGCGGCAATGGTGCGGATGAACGGAAAGGCGACGCTACATTTAACGGTGGTAACAACCGTGCCTCCAAAGATGGAGACTGGAGCGAGACCTACATTTGTAACCTAATAGACTGGCACCTGAAAGAACAGGAAAATATGCCATGGCTTACGGGCTCAGCATACTGGCCCTTTAAAGATTTTTCAACACCTATACGCCCGGAAAACCCGGTTCCATATGTTAATCAGAAAGGTGTTGTGGAACGCGATTTTACTAAAAAAGAGTCCTATTATGTTTTCCAATCTTACTGGACTGAAAAGCCGATGGTGCATATTTACGGGCATACATGGCCGATACGTTGGGGTAATGATGGTGAACCGAAAATGGTAAAGGTTTATTCGAATTGCCCGGAAGTTGAAATGTTCCTTAATGGGAAGAGCTGCGGCATAAAGAAGCGGAACAGTCAGAATTTTCCTGCGGCAGGCCTGAGATGGACTGTTAGATTCAACAAAGGGATGAATGCAGTTAAAGTGATTGCTCACAAAGGAAAGGAAACGGTTACGGATGAAATTTCCTTAGAATATCAGACCGAAAAATGGGGTAAGCCTGCCAGGTTGGTACTCGAAAAAATAAATCAGCAGGAAGATACGGCTACCCTTCAGGTTCGACTTTTGGACGAGAAGGGGGTTATGTGTCTCGATGCCTGCAATTATGTTGAGTTCTCTCTAATCGGAAGTGGAAGGTTACTGGATGACCTGGGCACCTCAACCGGTTCCCGAAGAGTTCAGGTTTATAACGGGCGCGCTATTATCCGTGCAAAAATTGACAAAAGTCCCTGCATGGCAGGTGTTCAGTCTGAAGGACTAAAGACAGTCTTTCTGGAATTATGATGCTGTAAAAATTGACAATTTGAATTACTTAAGTGCTTTAAAACGATGAATTCTCAACAAATAATAAAGATGTCGGCAATCATAATCCTGTTTTTTAGTTTATCAGCTTTCCTTGCCCCGGAATGGCAACCGAAGTTTGTACAGGATCATAACGGAAATCTTACATATACGCCGGACGAAAAAGGTAATATCATTCCCGATTTTAGCAGAGTCGGCTATCACAGTGGTGATAAAGACATACCGGATGTCCCGGTTGTAAAGATCTTAAATGCTCCGGTCAGGGGAGAAGGTCAAACTCTTATTCAGAAAGCTATTGATGAAGTGGCCCAAATGCCCATAAACAGTGAAGGGTTTAGAGGCGCAATCCTTTTAAAGAAAGGAATTTATAATGTACCGGGCACGTTAAATATTTCTTCTTCCGGTATTGTATTGCGTGGGGAAGGAGATAGCGATAATGGCACTGTGATAATAGCATCCGGGACTGGGCAACGGAATCTTCTGATGATTTCCGGTTCAGGAAATAGAAAAGAAGAGACAGAAACCCGGACACGCATTACCGATTCCTATGTTCCGGTGGGAGCATTTTCGTTTGCCGTAGAAGATGCCGGTAAATTCGCAGCAGGAGACAAAATTGTTGTAATCCGTCCAGGTACCGACGGCTGGATTAAAGATTTGAAGATGGATCAGATTGTTCCCCGGAGTGGCACCAAACAATGGCAGGCAAAGGATTATAACCTTCATTTTGAACGCATCATAACAAAAATTGAAGGGAATAGGATTTTTATTGACAATCCTATAGTAATGGCCATGGAAGATAAATATGGCGGCGGTTTTATATGTAAATATTCATTTGATGGAAGAATATCAGAAGTGGGGATCGAAAACATCTTGTTTAAATCTGAATATGCATCAGAGACCGACGAGGACCATGGCTGGACTGCAGTAAACTTTGGTAGTGTGGAGAATGGCTGGGTTCGTCATGTTACTGCCAGGTATTTTGGCTATAGCTGTGTATTTATAAGTGTTAACGGGAAATATATAACAGTTACTGACTCCAAATGCATGGAGGCAAAGTCTCAAATTACAGGTGGCAGGAGATATTCATTCAATGTAAATGGTCAGATGAACCTGGTGGAGAATTGCGAAACTGCAGATGGACGGCATGATTTTGTAACAGGCGCCAAGGTCTGTGGACCGAATGTTTTCTACCATTGCAAATCGATACGAACGCATGCCGATATTGGTCCTCACCATCGTTGGGCTGTGGGTACTTTATATGATAATATTGTGACCGACGGGCAAATTAATGTTCAAGATAGGGGAAACTACGGTTCCGGACATGGCTGGGCAGGAGCAAATCAGGTGCTTTGGAATTGCAGTGCAAAAGAAGCTTGTGTCCAAAACCCATGGGTTTCGGCCAAAAACTATTGCATAGGAGAACAAGGTGGAAAGTCTGCCGGAAGGTTCCGTGACAGACCCGACGGAGAATGGGTAGGGTATAACAAACCGGGACTTGAACCGGTTTCGCTTTATGTTGCTCAATTAAAAGCTCGTAAGCAATTGGAAGAGAAGAAATAGTTTTAGTTAGTTGTTTGAGTCTCTGAAAAGAGGCCCAAATGAGCTGGATTACAAATCCAGCTCAGCGCATCGGGAGCACAACTAAGCATGTATTACAAAATTTAGTAACATGAAAAAAACACCTTGTTTCACCGGATTATGGTTTGCGATAGCTTGTCTCATCCTTTATCTGAGCCCGGTGGCAGGTGCATCAGGTGAAGGGAAAATCAGTGATGAAGTTATAAAGCTTCTTCGTAACGAAGTCGTTGCAAGGGCAGATGAAGCTATGCTGAAGCAACCCCAAACCATTACCATGTTCCGGTGCTCACGAAGTGCTGGCGGAATTCACGACTTTTATTCCGAAGGTGATTACTGGTGGCCCGATCCGGACCATCCGGATGGTCCTTACATACAAAGGGACGGTATGACCAATCCTGATAATTTTGTGGCCCATCGTCAGGTTATGATCCGTTTCAGCCGGATAATTGGCTCTCTGGCTTCTGCTTATAAAATAACCGGGGACGAAAAATACGTGAAAGCCGCATTGGTTCATCTTAAAGCATGGTTTGTTGATACCGCTACCAGTATGAATCCGTCGTTAAACTTTGCACAGGCAATAAAGGGTCGTGTTACGGGAAGAGGCATAGGTATCATCGATACCATTCATCTGATGGAAGTGGCTCAGGGAATAATTGTGATGGAACATGCCTCCTGCTTTGACAAGGAAACGCTGGAAGTAATCAAATCTTGGTTTTCCGAATACCTGAAATGGCTAACCACACATCCACATGGCAAGGACGAAATGAATGCAAAGAACAACCATGGTACCTGCTGGATCATGCAGGTAGCATCCTTCTCAAAACTCACAGGAAATACTGAACTGTTGGATTTCTGCCGTAACAGATACAAAGAAGTATTGCTGCCGAATCAAATGGCTGCTGACGGAAGTTTTCCGCTAGAATTAAAACGCACCAAGCCCTTCGGGTACTCGCTTTTTAACCTCGACGCAATGACAACGATTTGCCGGATACTTTCGGATAAACAAAATGATTTGTGGAATTACCGGACAAAGGATGGAAGGAGCATCAGAAAGGGTATTGAATTCCTCTTCCCATATATTTCCGATAAAAGTAAATGGCCTTTTTCAAAAGATGTGATGCACTGGGAGAATTGGCCGGTTGCACAACCTGCGCTTATTTTCGGTGCAAATGCTTTTAGAAATCCGGAATGGTTTAATATGTGGAAATCGCTCGATCATTACCCCAAAGTCGAAGAGGTACTCAGGAATCTGCCCGTAAGGAATCCTATAATTTGGCTGGATTGACAAACTACATTAATGCGATTGATTAACTATGAAAGCACCTCAAAAATTTTTTTTAGTGTTACAACTATTCCTGGTTGCCGGTTCCCTTAGCTTAAAGGCTCAAAAAGGCGATGAGGATTCTGTAATGTTTAACCATGCTAAGGCCCGTGATCAGAAAGCTATTGATGAGGCTGTCAACGGATGGTGGACTGCCTTAATGAAAACACATGATCAACGCATATCCTGGTGGCGCGAAGCTCGTTTTGGCATGTTTGTGCATTGGGGTATTTACTCGCTGCCAGCGGGCGAATGGAAAGGTAAAAAAGTGAACGGATATGCCGAACACCTGATGC
>DATBXH010000661.1:0-2304 GCA_036514375.1 Bacteroidales bacterium
AGGTTTTACCTTCTGCAGGATCTTCTTCAATAGAGATTGATAATAACCAAATTGTCGATATTACGGTAACTACGGCAAAAATAGGGAAGATGTATTTCCAGTTCCCTAAATATCCCGATGCTGCTGCAGCAATAATGGGACCTAGAAAAGAAGCTATTGCTTTAATAAATTGTCCAAGTGTAAGACTGCTTGTTAATTTTTCTTTACTTACCACATTGGTTAGCAGTGGATTTAGCGATACTTGCAGAATGGTATTTCCAATGCCTAGTAAGGCAAATGCAATGAGAATCACCGGGAATTGATAGGAAACAAGTGGTATAATCATGGCAAAGGATGTGACAATCCCGCTTAAAATTACCGTTTTTCTCCGTCCGATTTTGTTCATTAATAAACCGGTAGGAACCGAAAATACGAGAAACCACAGAAATACCATCATGGGTAGAAGATTTGATAAGGTATCGCTTAACGCAAAATCTTTTTTTACATAATTTGTTGCAATACCTACAACATCTACGAACCCCATAATGAAGAAGCCGAAAAGTACAGGGAGTACTTTGGTTAAAGAGAATTTGTCTTTCATTGTAATGATTATTTAGTTAGTTCTGAACAATTAGTAATCAACCCAGCAGGCAATTTTTTAATCGCATGGTCCTTGCATTATCAGATTATAATGAGCTTGATCACATTTTTGAAAGTAGAGGTTTGATGCCGGTCCAAAAATCATCATCAAACAGCCTTGCGCTTCCTATTAATGCAGCATTTTCTTTTAATTCCGAAATTTGAATGGATATAGATACCCCCAGACTTTTTAGTGCTTCGGCAAGATGGCTGTCGAAAAGATGGTAAGCTGAAGATATATTGCCTCCAATGACAAGCGTGTTTGCTTTGAACTTTTTAAGCCATGGACCAAGAAACAGACCCAGATTTTGGCCAAACTCAGAGAAGACCTCCAGTGCCCTTGGGTCGGCAACGACCCTATCGGCGATTTCCTTTACGCCAGCCATATACCAACCAGACTTTTCTGCAAACCGTTTTATAAACCAACGTGTTGAAAAATAGTCGTCAGCAATACTTTCATTAAGAGGTAAATGCCATACGCAACCTTGTTTAGGTACATCGTCTCTTTCAATTACGGGAATTCCATGGTCGATAAATGCAGAGCCGAATCCCGTTCCCAGCGTGATAGAGACCGAACGGGCAGTACCTGAGGCTTTGCCTTGCCATGCTTCACCGACAGCAAAAGCGGTAGCATCGTTCATAACACGGACAGAAACATTGCGAGGTAAGGCCAATTTATCATCAAGTTCCTGAGCCACATTTATTCCGTTTAGTTCCTGAAATTTAGCATTTTCTCCAGTAAAGAGCGCTATTCCTTTCTCATAGTCGAAAGGTCCGGGCATCGCCATTCCTATTCCTGAGAGGTTTTCCTGTCCCGCCAGGGATATGGATCTTTTAATAGCAATGGTCCAGTTCTCCAAAATGTCATTGGCTGCCGCCTGATTGTCGACTTTCTGAGTGGCCATACTTTCATTTATCAATGATCCTGTCTTCAAATCGACGGCGGCAGTAGTAATATGGCTTCCGCCGACGTCGCATCCAATAATAATTTGCCTCATGTTTTTTATTAATTAATATATTTTCGATTGGGGCCGGTCTGCGATCCTAGTTCCAAACTGTTTGTCAGGCTTGTTCCCCATTTCGATCTCAAGTGTTCCTCCCTGCATGATTTCCTGGTAGGTAATAAATGATTTGGTATAAGGTTTTCCGTTCAGCGTGGCTGATTGAATGTATATATTCTGTTCATTGTTTTTTATAGCCTTTACTGTGAATGATTTTCCACCGGAGACCTGAATGCTTACGCTGTTAAAGAGAGGGCTTCCCAGTACAAAGGCTGAATTTGCCGGATTAACCGGATAAAAGCCCATGGCTGAGGAGATATACCATGCCGACATCTGTCCGCAGTCTTCATTTCCGCAAAGGCCATCCGGTTTATCGGTATATAGATCGGTCATGATATACCTTACTTTTTCGGCCGTTTTCCATTGCTCACCTGCATAAGCATACATGTAAGCAATATGGTGACTGGGTTCGTTTCCCTGGGCATACTGACCGATGAGACCTGAAATGTCGGGTGGGGCGTTTTCTCCCAGGTTGCCTTTTACAATGAAAAGACTATCGAGTTTGGAAACAAACGGTTTATCGCCTCCCAGCAATTTGATTAAGCCCTCTACATCCTCAGGAACGAGCCAGGTATACTGCCATCCGTTGCCTTCGGTGTAATCTTTCCATTCTTTATTATCTATG
>DATBXH010000662.1:0-4533 GCA_036514375.1 Bacteroidales bacterium
AGATAACGTTATACCCGTATGTAACCTGCGCACTTAAGTCTTTTATGATTTGATATTCAGCTTCGGCCTGTCCGCTGAAATTATATCGTTTTGTTTGTGTAGTGCTGCCTGCCATAATTTCCGCATAGGGATTTAACTCACCATTGACTGACATATACTGCCCGGCTGCATTTTTAAGGGGGTATATGGGAGCAAGCGTAGCATACCATGTAGCATTCCATACACTGGTAGGCTCACCTTTAACACCCAGGTTGCCGGCTAATTTAGCAGACAGCCGTAACTTTTTATTCCTTAAAAAATAGGCATCGATATTCGAACGGAAATCAGTCTTTTTATAATTGGTAGCCACAAGAATACCATCCTGATCCAAATGTCCAAGCATAACTGCATATTGCACATTTTCGTTACCGCCTGTAATACTCAAACGGTGATTCTGTGTATTTGCCTTGCCATAATATACTTTAAAATAATCGATATTGGGGTACATGGGATCATTATTTGCTGCATATTTTTGAATGTCAGCGTCTGTGTAATTTGGAACAGAACCTGAATTTGCAGAGGCTTCATTACGGAGTGTGGCATAGTCAACCGAGTTTAAAACGCTTGGCAATCTGGTTGCTTCCTGTACGCCAAAGTAGCCTGAATAGCTAACATTCAGCTTACCGTCGGATCCTCTCTTTGTGGTAATCAAAATGACACCGTTAGCTGCTCTGTTTCCATAAATGGAGGAAGAAGCAGCATCTTTTAAGACGGATATGGACTTAATGTCATTGGCATTTACATCGGACAGACTGCCGGGGAATCCATCAATTACGACTAAGGGATCATTATTGGTCCATGTTCCTACACCTCTGATATCAATAACTGCTTTATCATCGCCCGGTTTTCCCGAACTTTGCAAAGCATATACACCAGCAACAGTACCTTGCAGGGCTAGACTTGCATCAGTAAGAGGTCTGCTTTCCATGTCACTCATCTGAACATTTCCTACCGATCCTGTCAGATTTACCTTTTTCTGAGTGCCATAACCAACCACCACAACTTCTTCAAGTTTTTTAATATCGGGGTTAAGGCCGATGTTAATAATCGTTTTATCGGCAACATTCACTTTTTCAGTGAGAAACCCGACATACGAAAATACCAGGACAGCATCTTTATTGGGTACTTCAATGGTATAATTCCCGGATATATCAGTGATGGTTCCGGTAGTGGCCCCTTCAACTGAAATGCTTACTCCCGGTAAAGGAGTTCCTGTTGTTACATCAGTAACTGTACCGGTAACTTTAAAGTTTTGCCGGTTGATAAAGTTATTCGGAGCAATAACGATCAGATTATTCTCTAAAACTTTATACGAATAGTCCGAATTGGCTAAGAGTTGATCCAGTATTTGTTCTACATTGGAGTTCTCCGTATTTATGTTTACAACTTTATCCAATAACAAAAGGTTGTCGCCAAAGAAAAAATGAAATTGGCTTTTGCTTTCGATTTCTTTAAATACGTCCCGCAAAGTTTCATCTTTAATATTCAGATTAAGCTTGGCATTTTGGGAATAAATACTGGCGTTTACCTGTAAGCCAATCGTTAGTAGTAGTATTGAAATTCTCATGGCTAAAGGGATTTTTTTCCACCCTGTGTAAGAGAAAAAGAAGGGTGAGAAATGATTTTTTTTCATAGTTTTGTAGTGTTAAATTAAACATGTTGTTAACCCTTGCAGGGGTTCATAGCATTGTGGGACGCAGGGTGTTGCAGCATCCTGCGTTTTTTGTTGTAGTTGTTTATGTTTTCATGAGTTTATGTTTTAGGTTAATAATTTCATTCCGTGTTTCGGTAATATTGTTTATAGGATGGTATCAGGTCTTTGTTTTCACTTAGTTCTACCTGTTTTCCTTTTATTTTATATTCGATGGGAGAGGTTAACCGCACGGCAGCCAATACCTGTTCCAGTGATATATCGGGCAAAGTACCCGTAAACTTAATTTTTTTCAGCACTTCACTGTTAAAATGAATACTAACATCATATTTACGCTCCAGTTCCACGGCCAGGTCCGATAGGTTTACACTATAAATAGTCCAGGATTTTTCTTTCCACGACGTATAAATAACCGGGTCAATATTCGTTTTGGAGATGGTAACGTTGGGAGCATTCAAATCGAACGACGGCTTTGGGGCCGAATCGTTGTTTTTTTCAACCGGGATGTTTACTTCAAACCGATCCGATATTTTGTTATAAACAAGACTTTGTTTCGGCTGTAAAACCAAAGGTTTTTCCCTTTTTCCTGCGGATAAAGTTTTGTTTATTTGTATGGAACCATGAATTAGAATGGTTTCTATTTTCTTATCTTCAGGATAGGCCTTCACATTAAATTCAGTGCCCAGGGCTCTCACATCCAGTCCACCGGCATGAACAATAAAAGGAAGCCGCTTGTTCTTTGATACCGTGAAATATCCTTCTCCAACCAGGATAAGATTTCTGTTTGTTTTGCCAAATCCTTCATTGCACGTTAATTTGCTACCGGCATTCAACACAACTCTGGAACTGTCGGGTAAGGTTATCCTGGCCTTTGAACCATAAGGAACCTCAAATAAGAAAGGAGTTTCTGCATATGAAGTTTTATTAGTAAATAATAATTTGGTTGCCAGGCTGCTTATAAGAATAACGGGTAGGAGAATTGCTGCAGCCTTCATCCATGTCAATCTAATAGCCTTGCTTTTGGGAAGGTTGACTTTTGTATTTACATAATTGATTTTGGCTTTTACCCTGTTGAAGGCCTCATCAGCATCAAAGTTCTGGGTATCCTGAAAGATGGAAGAACTTAACCAGATGTCTGATATCTGATTAAAGTAAGTGACATTTTCGGGATCCCGGGCCAGCCATTTGAACAGATCGTCTTTGTCCTTCTGTGATATTGTTCCGCTAAGATACCCGTGAATTAAATTTTCAATATGATTTGTTTCGTTTTCCAAGTTTTTCATGATGTTTCTAATGATATGACACAATTAAAAGTGGGGTGGGTGAAAAAGATTCAAAATTTTTTTTATTTAACTATAAAAAGTATCAAAACAACAAGATAGTCCTTCAAGTATTCTCTTAATTTACATAACGCTACCTTCATTTGTGTCTTTACGGTATTTAAGGAAACGTTTAGTTTCCTGGCAATTTCTTCGTAGCTGAGATCATTATATCGGCTTAGCAAAAAGATTTCTTTACAACCTGGCGGAAGTTTTTCAATGGCTTTTGCCAAAGCATTTTCCAATTCATTGGTCAGTAACGAGGGCACTTCAACGGTAATTAAACGATCACCAATGATCTCTTCCTTGTCAATAAGTTTGGAAATGTCCTGAGAAAAATTGAATTTAGTTTTTTCGCGTTGCAGATAGTTGAGGCAACGGTTATGAACAGAACCAATAAAATATGATCGAACGGAGGTGGTGATATTGATTTTTTGACGGTTATTCCAAAGCGTAACAAAGAAATCTTCAACAATTTCCTCGGCTACATGTCGGTCCCTGGTGAAACCATATGCATAAGAGCATAAAAATTTATAATATTCTTTAAAAAGTACTTCATAAGCCTGAACATCATTATTAATTATCTTTTTAAAGATGTCAAGATGTACATCCATGAACTAGTGTTTTTTTTAGATTTAATGTAAGGCAAATTAAAGGAAATTTCCAACGTAATCTGGAAATAGCAATTTACTCTTTTAATCTATTCGATATAGGTTTGTATTTGATTAAGTTTGGTTATTTTTGGCTAAACCTTTAAAGAACTTATCATATCCCATCATGATTATGAAGATCAACCTTCATTTAATTGTTTTGGCATTTTTTACAAATTTGCTGGTTTTTAATGCAGATGCACAATCTAAGACGGTTATAAATGAGGAGAATGAGAGAATGATCCTGGCTTATTCGTTTTATTTAAAACAAAAGATGTCGCTTGAATTTGTAGCAGGGAGATTTCCTGATTTAAAGGATTACGTGAAAAGTACGATGAATGATTGGAACCGGGAATTCATTCCTTCGGTAAAAAATATTGACTCTGTGCTTACCGCTGAACTCAATGATGAATGGCATAAAAATAAAGATGCATTGTACGAAAAATACATTCGTATTGATTATTCCGGAATTTCGGAGCAACAGGCCAGGCAATTTGTAGATGAGGTGAACGACAGATCTTATGGTCATATTCAATCTCCTATCCTGGAGACTTTGCTGATGTGGAATCCGGAATATCGTCAATTCCCGGAAAAAGAGTTTACGGAAGGTTATGTCAGTGATTATTCCACTCAAAACGAACGGGATCCGGTTCCGCTAAAGGTAAAAGTAATTTATCCAAAGAGTTGGAAAGCTGATCCTGGTAACAGGAAAATAAATGTTATCCGGAACTTTATAAGCGGATATGGACTGGGGCCGGCTGCGCTGTCATTGACCATCGAGAAATCAAAGAGTTCGTATACTCCGGACCGGATAACTCAGCTTTTATCTCGTGAGGCTTTGCAGAAAGGGCTAACAACCGGATATAACTTTTTA
>DATBXH010000663.1:0-4098 GCA_036514375.1 Bacteroidales bacterium
GGAAGCTGTTAATAAAAACATCTCTTATCTGGTATCCTCCAGGTCGTACGGCGGGTTTGGTTCTACGCAAGGTACCATCCTGGCTCTGAAAGCGCTAAAGGAATATGCCAAATTTATGAAGCAAACTGCCGATGACGGAACCATTGAAATTTTCCTCAACGGACAGCAGGCAGCACGATACAGTTACCGGAAAGGTGATAAAGGCAAAATCTCTTTAACCGGACTCGAGAAATACATGCAGGAAGGGCAAAACACATTCTCCATTCGCTATCTTGAAACCGATCATCCGCTCTCCTATACATTCGATGCACAATGGACGTCCCTCACACCAAAAACAGATGATGGTTGTAAAGTCGATCTGGTTACCAGCCTCAATACCCATAGTTCCAAAATCGGGGAAATAGTTCGGCTATCTGTAAAACTGCAAAACAAAACAGATAAAGGTTTGCCAATGACTATGGCAGTGATTGGGATACCGTCGGGATTAAGTTTACAACCCTGGCAGTTAAAAGAAATGCAGGAAAAACAAAAGTTCGATTTTTACGAAGTGCGGAAGAATTACCTGGTACTGTATTACCGGCAGATGATTCCCAATGAACTGCGAGAACTGAACTTCGATCTGAAAGCCGAAATCGCAGGAACTTATCAGGCACCTGCTTCTTCCGGATACCTTTATTACACCAATGAATTCAAGAAGTGGGTTGACGGGGAAACCATTAAAATTGATGTGAAATAAACAGATGGTATAAAGTTTTAAAGAATGAAGCCGGTAAATTACCGGCTTCATTCTTTATGAAAAATATATACCTTCTTCTTTAAAATATTTCTTAGTACTATCCAACTCAAGAAAACCCTTTTTTACTTGAGGACGTCCACCTGAATGTTTATCAACTTTGACAATTACTGTTTCAATAGTATTAGCTTCAATATTTCTAGCAATGAAATAGTCTTTTAAATCATTATTCTTCATAAATTGATCTTGAAACTCTTTATACTTAACCTCCGGATCTTTCTTATAAGATAGAACATAATCTGCCATAGGAAGTAAACCATATTTATCAAGTGTTCTGCCTTCTTCATTAACAGCAATGAAGATATTTGTAATATGCTCACCAAGAAAAAACTCGATTATCGAAGGAATAAATATATCTTCTTTTGTACATAAAGGGAAACGGGCTTCAATCTGGTCAAGACTATTAAAAATTGAAATTACTTTTGAATCATTTTGCTTCATTCGATGTGTACTAACAAATATTCTGTGAAAGAATTCATTTGGAGTGATGTATCCAGGGATAAAATATAAAATTTCCAGTCTATTTTCATGAATATAATCATAGAGATTGGATGAAGGGGAATTATTATATGCATTCTGATTTACTATCTGGGTTAATATTGTTTGTAACGTTTCAACTGTTTTCTTTTCATCTTCCCTGAGTGTAATAATCAAGCCACGATATCCGTATGCGATAATATTATGCAATAAATACATATATGCCATATGACTTTTATGAGTGCCGCGATCACCCACCAATCCTGTGCATCGTCCAAAAGGAAGGTTGAAAATTTTTCCCAGTTGAAATGGAGATTCTGTAAGTTTTTCAGTTGATGTAGGCGCTGAACGTTTTCTATATCCGGACAAATAATAGTGAATTGATGGATAGATTATAATTCCACCACTTTCTCTATACGGATGTGATCTATGGTGAATAATATTTTTATCGCAACATCGTTGGTTCTCAGAAGTATCCTCTTCATATTTTGAATGGATTTTCAGCTGATGTTTTCCAAGAATATGTTCCTGATTCCGTGCCTTAACTACCTCAATGGTTCTCAAAAAATAATCATTAGAGTAATAATCTAACCTGAGGATAATATCCGATTTAAACTCCCAGTCGCTATGCTGCGGATCAACAGAATCAATAATAAATACGACTAAGTCTGTATTTGTAAGATTTTCACTTATGTTTTCAAAAAGCTTACTTCTTTCATCATTATTGCTTACTATGTTCAAACTATCGATAATAAGTATATTAGGATGAAAATCATTAAGCCCTTTTTGTCTAAATTTATTATATATACTGTTAAGAAAAGGGTGATATTTTTTTACATCAATTAAATCCTTGGAAACAGCTTTAATTACATCCGTGATCAGATCATATGTTAACGAAATCACTTTCCCGTCTTCGCTAAATTTGCTGATACTTGCTGCCTTGTCCCAAAATGCAATGGTACCCTTAATTTTTTGTTCTCTTTCCCGAAGTCTTTTTTTATAAGCCATCTTGTCACCATCATAAGGGATTATTTTCTTTTTAAATTTATCCCATCCAAACTTTTTTGCTTTCTTAATTAAAGACTGTGTATTACTTTCAAATGAAATATATAGGGGCAAAAGTGGAGTGCTTCCTGAAGCAACTCTGTAACATAATTCAAGTGCCAGTGTTGACTTGCCACTACCTGGAGGGCCTGCAATTATCATGGTAGTGGGATTCCCTTTAGTTACTTCAATGCCATTTATAAACAATTTGTCAAACCATGAAATATTTTTTGTGTTTATAATAGCAGGTTCAAAATGATTTAGAATTGGTTCGCCTTTGCATTGAAGATAATTTGAACATTCGTTGTTATCTCTTATGGGACAATTTATTCTATCCTTTAAATCATAAGAACACCAATAAATCTGAGAAATGTTAGTAGCTATTTTCATAATATTCCAATTAAGTTTTTACGAAATGCTGATAATACTCGACACAAGTTACAAATTAAAAATTGCACGTTATGTCAACGACATTATTCAAAATGTTTGCTAACAATTATATATCCCCAATATTTCCTTTATATCTCCATCATCCCCGATTCCTCTCTTTGTCTTCTGCTTTCCCTGTGCCCGTTTTATGAATACAGGCTGAGCCTGCAAAAATAGATTCGGCAGAGGTGAAACCCTCAGCAGAACGGGGTGACCTGTGTTGTGCGTTGTAATTTTTAATTTGTCAATGAATGAAGCAAAATTAAATTATCACTATCACGAAAATAAATTATTGCATCATCTTTCCCAATCCGCTTATTAAAATCACTTTCTTTGAAGCCAGAACCCTTAAGAACCTTATCAAGAATATCACTATAAAAATTTGTACTATCATTAAACTCCTTATTTGAAAGCAATTGTTGTTTTATGCTGTTATAATCTTTCTGCTTAAGTTTAAAAATAACTGCGGCACAATAATCTCCATGAAAGTCTGGATAATCAGCAAATCTTGAAATAATTTTAGAATCACTGGGCAAATTAAAATTTGTATGGCTTTTCCATTCATCTAAGAAAAATGATTTACTTGGATAAAAAGCAGTATATATCATTAATCCAGACACTAAAGCAATAATCAAAAGAACACCTAATCGAATTCTTCTTCTATATTCCGATGGTATCAGTCTCTTATGTAACCATAGTTTTTCAATTAATCTCAGGATTAAAGTCAAAATCCACCAGACTAACAAACATATTATTGAAAAAATCAGAAATAAGAAAAATATAACTATAATCATCTATTCAATGTGTGAAGATCTTTTTATTATAACGCACAACGTTGGGCATATGAGTAGTGGCGGTTTTCGGAGCGAGTCATTATCAACCGAGGCAGAAACTACAATAGAAGTACTGCACTTGGCAACCCACTAAGCCCGCCATTACTTATATGCCGTGTTATGGCCTGTTGATTTTTATCTCAATAAATCCTGAACCTCGATTTTCAATGTAGGTAAATGTCTCACAATCGTACCCCAAATAATCTCGTTATCAATTTTATCATAACCATGAATCACCCGATTACGCATACTGATAATTTGTCTTTTACTTGAGATATTCAATGTTGAATCCAGTTTTTCAATCCGACTCATTGCTTCACCTATAATCTCAAATTCACGCTCAACTGCTCGACGTAGCATCTTATCAGCAACATATGCTTTAAAATCACGTTTATCGCCAAGATATTTTTCAATTGAATCGATCGATTCCTGAATATCAAACAAATACTTTTTAATCTCAAGATCCATAAAGTAAAGTCTTTGTTTGGTTTATTGAATCAATGAAATATGGGTTTGATAAGG
>DATBXH010000664.1:0-6801 GCA_036514375.1 Bacteroidales bacterium
CGGAAGCTATTTTCTGCGTCACATAAAACCGCCAATTTTTAAACGCACGCAAGAAATAGACTGTCGCTCACGCACGGCGTGGGCTCAGTTTATTGCGTGCGAGGGGCTTGGCGGTTCCTATGTGGCGAATAAATTGATCACCCACGCTCTTTTTTTGGGTGAGTTGAAGTATTGGAAAGTTATCTTAAAAGTTAATTTAATAATTTAGAACTATGGAACTTAACTACCCTGTCTTGGAAAAAACGATCACGTCATTGGAAGCAAGTATTGAATTTAAGGAAATGTGCCGTATTAATGGATTTATGACCCTATCGGATATTGTTGAACTGCCGGTGTATATGCTGGAAAAGAAGCCAGGTATGAATAATCACTTGCTTATAGAGTTCTTCCAGATTACAAAGAAGTATGGATTGGAAGGAATGGTTAGGGAAGAATAACTTTTCCTAATTTCTCTTAAGTCGCATTTACAACAGTCTGTAATTATGTTATTTATTAAATAATGTTTGCATTATTGAATATATTAGTTTTATTTCGTCTTATCCAGGGACAAAACTAAACACCCACGAATGCCATTTATAGACGAAAAAGAAGTCATAAAGTCGCTAAAACAATCAAATGTAAAAGCGTTTGATTGGATTTTTGCCCGTTATCATAAAAAGGTTCTTAGTTTTTGTCATCATTACACCAGTTCGAAAGAAGAGGCAGAAGAGATTGGGCAAGCTGTTTTTTTGGCTATATGGGAAAACCGGTTAGTTATAGATGATGAAAGACCGTTTGAGACTTATCTATTTTCGATAGCACGGCATCATGTTTATAATGCTTTAAAGAAAAAAACGTATCGTAAAGCTTTTCTGGAAAAAACGACAGATCCAACTTTGGAGTATGATTTTGATACTGAAAACCAGATTTTTTTTCATGATTTAGAAGACCTTTTAGAGAAACTACTTACGCTCATTCCCCCCAAGCGGCGAGAGATTTTTTTGCTTAGTAGAAAAGACGGACTCTCCTACAAACAAATTGCTGAAACTTTACATATTTCTGAAAATACGGTAGATACTCAAATCAGGAATGTTCTAAACTATCTACGACCCATACTGGAGAAATTTTTATAAAAATTTCTCATTTTCCTTCACGGAACTTCTCATCTTATTTTAATACATAATTAAGAAACGGTATATGGACCAAAAATTAAGAATTAAGGAATTTTTAGACAAACTCAAAATGGGGAACATTACTCCTAATGAGTTAGAAGAACTATTGATTCTTTTGAAAGATGCTGAACCTCAAAAAGAATTAAAAGAGTTAATGTCTGAAATCTGGGACAAATCATTTGAGTATAAAGGCACAAAGTCAGGAGAAGAACTCTTAGCCCAGTTGCATTCAAAAATGAAGGTTGAAGTGAAACAGGCGGAGCCTATTATCCAACCAAGCGGTTCCTACAGATTAAAAGCATTCATGAGGTATGCAGCTGTTTTTGTCCTTGCCTTAGGAATAACCTGGCTTGGCAACCAATTGATCGAAAGCAAAAAAGTCAAACCTCAAGCCATAACTACCAATGAGATTTCCGTTTCCTATGGCTCAAAATCAAGGGTTGTTCTACCTGATGGGACCATTGTTAATCTGAACTCAGGCAGTAAAATAAAATATGCCTCCAATTTCGAAACTAATCGTACGGTTTATATGGAAGGTGAAGCTTTTTTTAAAGTTAAGAAAGATACTAAGCATCCCTTTTCGGTTCAGACATCCAAATTAACTATCCGGGTTTTAGGGACAGTTTTTAATGTTAAATCATATCCTGAAGAAAATACTATAGAAACAACACTTGTTTCCGGATCGGTTCAGATTTTTGAGAGCGACAAGATTCATAAAGGAAAACTTAGAGAGGTGGCCCTCCTAAAGCCCAATGAAAAGGCCGTTTTTTACAAGAATGAACCGGGAACTAAGGTGGAGGTTGAGGACAGAATCAAGGATTCAGAGACTTCAATAAATACAATACAAAGTGATTCTGATTTGTCTGTAATCAGTGGTGTAAAAACCGAACTGTACACGGCATGGAAGGATAATGATTTGGTATTTAATAATGAAAAATTTGAAATGATTATTCCAAAATTAGAACGATGGTATAACGTTGTGATCGAAAATCAATATAAGGAGCTTAATAATAGCAGACTCACAGGGAAGTTTGATGTGGAGCCAATAGAACAAGCATTACGAGCACTTCAGATATCTGCAGGATTTAGATATACTATGGAGAAAAATAAGATAACTATTTATAAATAAAAATTTTAAATAAAACTACGGCCTATGAAAAAACAAAAAACAGACTAAAGCATCCCTAAGAAAGAAACGGGAAATGATTGCAGCATTCCCCGTTTTTAAAAGCAAGTATTAAAATTCATTTACTTACTATTAACAGATCAAATTTATGAAAAAACATTCAAAATTCGAATGGGAGAGATTTTTATTCCCCAAAAACAAACTACTATTAATTATGAGACTTTCGACATTACTACTGATGCTAAATCTATTATCAGTTAATGCATCAGTCTTTTCCCAAGATAAATTTACATTGAAAGAAGTTAATGCCTCCGTAAAAAATTTACTATCCACTCTTGAATCCAAGAGTAAGGTTAAGTTTCTTTATCGTGATGAGGTTATAGAAAATCTAAATGTTACGGTAGATATGAAAGATGCCAGTCTGGAAGATGCCATGGACATGATCTTGCAAAATACCGGAAATACATATCGAATATTAGATAATAATCTTGTGGTTATAGTCCCAAAGGAAACTTTTCAACAACAAAAAATAACGGGTAAAATTACAGACGCAGCTACAGGAGAAGCACTCATTGGTGTAAGTATTTCCGTAGAAGGCACTAGGATTGGTACAATGTCCGATGCTAATGGAAATTTTACTATCGAAGTGCCTAATGAGAATAGTGTACTCTTAATTTCCTATTTAGGTTACCTCAGCGAGAATGTAAAAGTTAGTGGGATATCTAATCTTGATATTAAACTTTCTCCAGATATTAAGAAACTGGATGAGGTTGTTGTTGTGGGTTATGGTATCCAGAAAAAGGCAACTTTATCAGGTTCAGTAACCAGTGTACAAGGGAAAGAACTAGCAGAAATCCCAGTGACTAACTTAAGTCAGGGAATAGCAGGTCGACTGCCAGGGGTTGTAGCAGTTTCCAACACAGGGGAGCCAGGATATGATGGAGTGACTCTGAGAATTCGCGGGGTAAATACCTTTGGAAACGCAGATCCATTGGTTGTGGTTGATGGAGTGCCCGGTCGTTCTTTAGACCGAGTAGACCCCAGCACCATTGAAAGTATGTCGGTCATGAAGGATGCCTCTGCCGCAATCTATGGAGCTCAGGCTGCAAATGGGGTAATCTTGATAACGACAAAAAGGGGAAAACTAGGAAAGCCTACAGTGAAATTTTCATATAATCTGGGTTTTGCCAAGCCAACTATCGTGCCAAAAATGTGTAATGCATCTGAATATGCCACATTGCTTGACGAGGTCGATAAATATGCAGGCAATACTCAAAGATACACGGCAGATGATATCCAAAAATACAGCGATGGCTCAGATCCATGGGGGCATCCAAACACTGACTGGTTTAAAGAAACCCTTAAACCATGGTCGGCACAGAACTATGGCAATATATCCCTTGATGGGGGAACCGAGCATATAAAATATTTTGTTAGTATTTCAGATAAATATCAGGATGGTTTTTACCGAAACAGTGGAACAAAATATAATCAGTACGATTTAAGATCCAACGTGGATGTTAAAGTAAACAAAAGCATTGATCTGGTTATCAATACGACCGGACGTATGGAAGATCGTGATTTTCCTGTTCGTAGCTCAGAAGAAATTTTTCGGATGCTAATGAGGTCCAAACCGAACTCGCCGGCCTACTGGCCCAATGGCCTTCCGGGGCCAGACGTTGAATTTGGTGATAATCCTGTGGTTATATGCACAAATGCTACTGGTTACGATCGAGACAAAAGGTACGTTTTGAATTCCGATTTTGGGCTTAATATAAAAATTCCATGGATAGAAGGACTTTCACTGAAGGGAAATGCCTCACTCGATAAGACATTCCAGTTTCATAAAATTTGGCAGACTCCTTGGTATTTATATTCCTGGGATAAGACAAGTTATGATGCAAACGGCGTGCCATTACTAACTAAAGAAAAGAAAGGATTTGATGATGCCAGGCTCAGTGAAGCTATGGAAGACGATCAGAATATTCTTATTAGTGGTTTGTTAAATTATACCAGAACTTTTGCAAAAGTTCATAAGGTCGGCGTGTTGTTCGGTTCTGAAAGGATTACAGGCAAAGGAGACTCATTTAATGCTTTTCGTAGATATTTCCTTTCATCAAGCGTTGACCAGATGTTTGCCGGGGGACAGGCAGAAATGAATACTGGTGGATCAGCCTATAATGAGGCCCGTCTCAACTATTTTGGAAGGGCCAATTATAGTTATAAAGATAAATACCTGGCTGAATTTGTATGGAGATACCAGGCATCTTATATTTTTGAACAGTCGAGCAGGTATGGTTTCTTCCCTGGAGTTTCACTTGGATATGTTGTTTCTGAAGAAAATTTCTGGAAACAACTGTCATTTATCAATTTCGCAAAAATAAGGGCATCTTGGGGACAAACTGGTAACGACCTTATTAATCCATATCAATTCTTATCGACCTATAGTTTAAATAGTTTATATTTCATTGACAATGGTGGCGCAACAAATAATCAGGCACTTTATGAAGGCGTTGCTCCCAACAAAGGGGTAACCTGGGAAACAGCGACACAGCGTAATATTGGAGTTGACTTGCAATTTCTTAAAGGGGAAATTGCTTTAACAGTTGACTATTTCAATAACAAAAGAGAAAATATTTTATGGCCAAGAAGTGCTTCTTTGCCTAATACATCCGGTATAACACCACCTTCTGAAAACATTGGCAAATGTTCAAATAAGGGAGTTGATTTCAACCTGGAATATCGCAAACAATTAAAAGATTTTTCTTATGGAATAGGAATTAACGGAGTCTATACAAAAAATAAAGTCCTTTTCTGGGATGAAGCACCAGGTGTGCCAGATTATCAGCAGTCCACTGGAAGACCAATCGGTTCAGCTTTATATTACAGGGCAATCGGAGTGTTTAAAGATGATGCCTCGTTGAATGCTTATCCGCACTGGACTGGTGCCAGGCCCGGAGATATTATTTTTGAAGATTATAATAAGGATGGGAAGATTGATGCCAATGACAGGGTTATGTATGATAAAAGTAGAACCCCGATTTTTACAGGAGGTGTAAACCTTTATGCGAAATATAAAGGCCTGGATCTATCTGTTTTGTTCCAAGGCGCAGCAGGCGGAGTTTTTTATCAAGATTCCGAATCTGGCGACTTTGCAAATTACCTGAAGGATTTTTATGATCATCGTTGGACAGAGCAGAATCCAAGCGATAAGTATCCCCGTACATATAATCGGACAAATGAATACTGGATGAACCAGGCAAACACGTATTGGTTGCATAAAACCGATTATATCCGTTTGAAAAACATTGAGTTGGGCTATACCTTGCCTAGTTCAATCACTAAACGCTATTCGATTAGTAGTTTTCGATTATATGTAAGTGCATTTAACTTGTTGACTTATAGTCCAGATATGAAAAACTATGATCCTGAAAATTCGAATAACCGTGGATATAACTATCCATTGAGCAAAGTTGTTAATGTTGGCTTAAATGTAACTTTTTAAATAAAAAGTCATGAAAAAATTCAAAAATATATTGATCCTAATTCTCGTCGTTTTATTTGCGGCATGTAATGATAAATTTCTCAATGTGGATCCATTGGACAAGTACTCTGATGCGGCTGTTTGGAAAGATCCAGCTTTAGTCAGAGCTTTTGTTAATAATATTTATCTGGGGCAACATCATGGTTTCCAAACCGAAATGTTATCATCGTTGTGTGATGAATCAATGGATGTATGGGGATGGGAAACCCAGCCCTACCTTACGAGTAATATAAACTCAGGATATATTGGAGTTTTAGCTCCAGGTTTTTGGTGTGGCGCGTATGATAATTTAACATGGAATAATCTTTACAAAAATATCCGGGCCTGTAACCTGTTTTTTACAAACATTAAAAGTTCTGGCTTGACAGGTTCTGATATTGACCAGATGAATGGGGAAGTACATTTTCTTCGTGGATATTTTTATTATTGGTTAATGAGCTTTTATGGGGGTGTGCCACTTATCGACAAGGCATTTACGGCTTCGGATGATTTATTAGTTTCAAGGAACACCTTTGAGGAAACCGTCAATTTTATTGTTGCTGATTTAGATGCCGCAGCCAGCCAACTACCTTTATCAGGCGATAAGGCTCTGGCAACCAAGGGCGCCGCCCTTACTTTGAAATCAAGAGTTCTCCTTTATGCAGCAAGTGATCTGTTTAATTCAAATGTTTCCTGGAGTCCCGGATATGCACACCCGGAATTGTTAAGTTACACAAGCGGTGATAGAACAGCGCGTTGGCAGGCTGCCAAAGATGCAGCCAAAGCTGTTATAGACCTTAACATTTATAGTTTGTATGGAGGAACTGCACCTGGTTCGGTTGCAATAGCTACCCAGAATTGCATTAATATCTTTTTAAATAATGGAACTAATGAAGATATCCTGCTTAATTATTACGACAATGTTAACAATACCAATTGGAATAGTCCAAGCGTCGGGTTGTTTAACGGTCCTAACGGATTTAACTGCTGGGGAGGAAACA
>DATBXH010000665.1:0-5211 GCA_036514375.1 Bacteroidales bacterium
CCGGTAAGATCTTCCACGGTAACTACAACTGCCGCGGCATTAGCAACGGTATCGGCCTTGGTACTTTTCAACTGACTCTGGTCGAACGAGAATTGAGCGCCCCCCTGGGTTTGCTGATCATTTTCTTCTTTTTTACATGAGAACATCACAAAAACAAGGGTAATAACGGTTAGATAAAATTTTAGCTTTTTCATGTGGTTAAATTTTTGGTTGTTAACTGAGTTTTGTTTACGTGTTGGTGATATAAACTGTCATTTTATTTGATGAACATTTAAAATATTTCATTAGACGATCATATTTTGTTGACTAATTATGCTACAACGCTAAATATTTATCTGTTCTTTAACAGTTTTTGTCTCAGTGTGTTAATTCTGGCACGATTTTCGCATAAGGGCATACAGGTCACCGATATATCGGATATATGCCAAATGAAAACAGATATGAACCGCGGGTATACAAATCTTTGATTATTTGTACATTCGCGGCTTTTTTAATTTTATTCCCTAACAAATACCTTGCTCTATGAAATTTTTAAAAATTAATCATCCTGAAGGGCCAACAAAGGTTGGCATTCATGAATCGCGGAAAATTTGCATGGTTCCTGTCAAGGAAATCATTTATTGCGAAGCTCACGGTAGTTATACCTTTGTTTATCGTATCGATGGTTCGCTATATGTTAGCTGCAAGAACCTGCGTGTTATAACCCGCCTGCTCGATAAGCAGGGATTTGCGCGTATTCATAAATCGTACCTGGTTAATATGGAATGTATTAAAACACTGATTATGGATCGTAAAGCCATACTTGTTTTGACCAACGATAAAAAATTGGATGTTGCCCGCAGGAAGAAACAGTTTCTTTTAAAGAAACTATTCAACTAAGCATTTCTGTCCCTTTCATCAAATTCTTTTAAACCCGGATTCGGCTTAACGCAAATAATTCGCATCTTTCATAGGCTCATGTTGCTTAATTTGGGTTAAAAAATATTAGCCACCCATATACAAATAGTTAGGTTTCAATATTTGTACATGGGTGGCTTTGTTGTTTCGGGTTAGCCGATACCGATTATGCAGAAATTAGTACCGATGGTATAGCAAAAGCTACCGTTAACAAAGTATTTGGACCATTACTTGCTGATAAACAATTACTAATGTAATTTTCGTCTGTTAATTATTAAAATCTTTTATTATGGCTCGATTAGGTAAAAATGTGGTTACTACCCGGCTGAGAGGCAAAGTAGGCGATTTGCTTGTCTTTCGGATGAAGGGTAACAAGACGTATGTTTCTACGGCACCTGAAGACAAGGAAAGGGTTCCTTCTGTGGCTCAAAAGGCACAGACCAAACGTTTTCAGGAGGCAATTATCTACGGTAAGGGGGTTATCGCCGACCCGACTTTGAAGAACGCCTATCAACTGTCAGCTAACGGCAACCAGACTGCTTTTAATGTTGCAGTTGCTGATTTTTTGCATGCTCCGCAAATTGACGAAGTGGATGTAAGCAAATATACCGGGAAAGCCGGTGATATTATCCGTGTCAGGGCTACTGACGATTTTAAAGTAGCTCAGGTACAGATATCTATTTACAATTCGGATAATACCCTGGTAGAGGAAGGGCTAGCCAAGCAACAGACTAACCCACTGGACTGGGTGTACACCATTACTGTCAATAATCCGGAAACACAGGGCGATAAAATTGTAATTAGGGCAAGCGACCTGCCAGGGAATCTCACGCAATCGGAGCGTGCCATTTAAGCAATCATCTCCGAACGATCTTTAGCCACGAATGCACGAATTACTAATTGATTCGTGCATTCGTGGTTTTATACTTCCTACCTGCAAATCCAATACATCGATGGCGAAAACATCTCCTCATTTTCCGACGACCAGAAAGCATAACCTTCCACTGCCTCATTATCTTCCTTTGAAAGCGCTATCAACGCTTTACATTCCACTCTTTGTACCTCGATATCAATGATTCGAAGCCAACTTCGGTATTCCAGTAATACAATGTGTAACCGGTCAGTGGGCGATGCCGGTTTCCCGGATTGGTTGTTCTTCCATACAAACTCAAGGTTTTTACCATTCTTTTTTACAGTGAAATCTGCAACAGGCAACAGGCTCCCATCACTGATAACCATCAGTTCGGGAAACTCAATATGGTCCGTCTTACCATAAGCCGACCGATTACGTTTTATGAACAGATTATAGTGGTTCATACCGCCGGAAAACGTCATGTGCGACCATACCCTGTCGATAATGGTTGCCTTAACACTTCTGGCTACTGCATGTTGAATTTTAAACGAGGCAATGTGCCGTTTTTGCAATACTGTGCTTTTCTTTCTTTTTGATGTTTCGGGTAATGTTTTTACTACCTGCGTGCCTTTCAGGTTATAGGTAACCAGATTCCCAATTCTCCCGCTGCTTCCGGTGAGGGCACTTCCGGGTGATAGTTTTGCCATGGGCGACGATTTAAGAAACGATAATCAATTGTTTGTTATACAAATGTACTACTTTTTGTTCACTAATCTTCTACTGCTGAACTATAATTACTTTACAGTTACATAAAGGTTAATCTACCATTAATTTACCAAAATGGTAGATTAATGGTAGGGCAAGGGTATACCAAGGGTAGATCAACCTCTGAAGAGCAGTATAAGACTGGGCTTACGTGACCTGTATTAAGAAGGTTTTTAACATTGACATTGTATGGTGTGATCTGTTCATAGCAATAGTGATTTCGTGATCGGAGCGAACAACTGAAAAAGAATAAGGATCAGTCCGAAATTCTGGGGGGAATAAGAATTTTTTATAGGCTGGATATTAAAACCCTGCTATTTGTACCCCCTAATCCCCCAATTGGGGGACTTTTGGAGCTTCGTAGATTAGAAATTTAAGAAGCTTTATTTTGTCTAGGGCTGAAAAACCCCCGTGCCAGGGGATTAGGGGGTATTCAGGAGCGAAAGCCTGAAAATACTCCGCAACTTTTCCGACTGATCTCAGAATAATCTTTTATGTGCCGGAATCTGATACTTTTCTGAGGAACAGTACTTTTCGGTGTAAATATGATTATCGTATCTATAAAAATGATTGGTGCATTAGATAAATTACTTTCGTTGAATTATTTTCTATAATCCGGGAGGTGCTATAGGCTTTATCGCTACAAATAGAAAAAATACCTGTACAGATGAATATAAACTTTAGTTTAAGAATTATTGGCGTTTTGATTACGTTTACTTTCAATATTTTATGCAGCCTCCAACAGGGGGCCATTTACTATGAATACTGAAAGCCCGCCGGGATCTATTCTTTTGAAGTGGTTCCTGCTCTTTTCTTTAGTTCTCTGATTTCTTCCTTGAGATAAGCTTTATCGGCACGAAGTTCGTCGATGGTGATTTGCTGGGCTCTGATAATTCGTTCTTTGTCGGCACAATTCCTGCAGTTTTCCAATGATTTTGCGTTATTGTTACCGGAGGCTGGTTCGGATACGATATCCGATTCTGTCTGTTTATGGATGTAAGCATTACTCTCAGCGGATTGTGAGGACAGATCCTTAAAAAGTAAATCAAAAGAATTAATATCAAACATATTGATAATTGAATCAAGTATTTTGAAATCAGGTTCGCTTACACCATTTTCGTAATTAGAGATGGTATTCGTTTTTACACTGAGTTTACGGGCAAGGTCACTTTGTTTTAATCCTCTTGTTGACCGTAAGAATTTCAGATTATTTGAAAAATAAATCAAATTTAATGATTTTTAATTGTAAATATCAAATATATTGATTATATTTATGGGCCTCTTTATAACAAATATAATCGAAAATAGGGCTTTTCGTAATTCGTGAGATGAAATAGATGAAAGTTAGTGACGAAATAAACAATCCCATAAATCCTATAAAGATTCCAACAATCGACGAGGCGCTTGAATTACTTGGACAGGTCCGCGACAAACAGAACAGAATGGCATTTGAAACAGTTCTCCGGATCTATGGGTATGCGCCAAAGGCAGAATCAGAAGAGCAATTGTTAGCGATGAATATCATCAGCAATGCTTACTGGGTAGGTTGTATACTTTTTAAGTAATAGCAACAAGTATTGTAAGGAAGGGATAAAATAGAACAAAAGGTTGTCTTCAAGACGTCTTCGATGCAGCGTAGCCTGGAACGCAGTGTGTATTTTACTCACGTTGTTACGTTCCTGGCTACGCTCAATTCCGGACTTTTCAGATGGTTATCCTAATGTTTTCAAATCCATTATTCTACGGAGAGTATTTTAAACTCCGTTCTACGGTTAACCTGGTATTCCTCTTCGGTGCATTTTACACCTTTTACACATTGGTTAAGCGGCATCGTATCGCCGTAACCTTTGCTAATGATTCTGTCTCTGGCAATGCCTTTGGAGTAAAGGTATTCGGCAGCAGATTTGGCGCGTTTATCGGAAAGCACCATGTTTGAGGCTGCTGTTCCACGTGAGTCGGTATGTGAGCCCAGTTCAATCCGAATACCGGGGTTATCATTCATTGCTTTTACCACTTTGTCGAGTTCAATGGCCGCATCGCGACGGATGTTTGCTTTACCCAAATCGAAATAGATGGGTTTCAGATCGAGTAGTTTTCCAATGTCTACACCCAGGTCGATCTTGTCGAGTGTTACCTGCAGAAAATCGTTCAGGTTAATCTCGTAAGAGGTTACCTTATGTAATAACAATACACTCTTTGCGAGATAACCCTTCTTGCTGATCTGGATTTTGTATACCAGATTGTCGTTTAATTTGATCGATGGAGCTGCTTTCCTGAAGCTTCCATCAGACGATGTCAGGGTATCGAGCACTGACATGTGGGTTAGGCTATCGGTCATCATGATATGAACTCCTTCGAGCTTTTCTCCCGAACTTTTATCAGCAATGGTGCAGAAAAATTCGACCTGTGGAATAGCTTCCTTTGCCAATGGAATGGTCAAATCGATACTGATGCCGGCATCCTTTGTGGTGAGGCTTTGTTGCATTGGTATATAACCTTTTTGGGATGTTTTAATAACATATTCCTGACCAAAGTTCAAAGGAAAGGAGAACTTCCCATCGGCTTCTGTCACTGTTTTGGTGATTAAAGCATGGGCCGGAGTTAAAAGAAGTACTGTCGCATTTCCCAGAGGGATATGGTGGTTTGCTGAATCGCAAACCAATCCGTTAAGCGTGAGTTTATTTAATTTAAAGCTG
>DATBXH010000666.1:0-4397 GCA_036514375.1 Bacteroidales bacterium
ACTACCCCCTCTACAATATCGTCGATATAAGTAAAGTCCCGCTTCATCTCACCTTTATTGAAAACATCGATGGGCTTACCCTCCAGGATGGCCCTTGTAAAAAGAAACAACGCCATATCAGGTCTTCCCCAGGGGCCATAAACCGTAAAAAAACGAAGACCTGTTGAAGGAATATTGAAAAGGTAGCTGTATGTGTGCGCCATCAGTTCATTTGCCTTCTTACTTGTAGCATAAAGGCTTATCGGGTGGTCAACATTTTGTTTGGTAGAAAAAGGCTGGGCGTCATTTAATCCGTAAACACTGGAACTGCTGGCATACGCCAGATGTTTAACCGGGTGGTAACGACATGCTTCCAAAATATTCAGAAAACCAGTGATATTACTATTAATATATACCTCCGGATTCGTAAGACTATACCTTACACCAGCTTGGGCCGCCAGATTGCAAACCTTGTCAAACTTTTCTTCCGCAAAAAGCTTGTTAATACTTTCCTTGTCTTCCAGATTTAGTTTAATAAAACGATAGTTAGGATAGCGAGTACTACTAACCATTTTCCCATAATCAGGAGAGGTTATCCCACATATCTTTAACCGGTCAAATTTTAAATTAACATCATAGTAATCATTTATTGAATCGAGACCTACAACTTCGTCGCCGCGCTGTATCAAACGATTAGCCAAATGAAATCCAATAAATCCTGCTGTTCCTGTAACTAATATTTTCATTGTAAGGGTAATGTTTTGAATACGAAACTAATAAAAAAAGAAATTCCCGCCAAAGACGGGAATTTCAAATTATTTCATTTATAAAATTCTAATTCTATTTTGCATAGCTAATAGCCCTTGTCTCGCGGATTACCGTAATTTTAACCTGACCGGGATATGTCATCTCTGTCTGTATTTTCTTGGCAATATCCGTTGAAAGGTTTTCAGCCTCTTTATCATTCACTTTTTCGCTTCCTACAATCACACGAAGCTCACGACCAGCCTGAATAGCGTATGTCTTAGTAACTCCTGGATAAGAGAGAGCAAGAGCTTCAAGGTCCTTCAAACGTTTAATATATGATTCAACAACCTCACGACGAGCACCGGGACGTGCGCCTGATATAGCATCACAAACCTGAACAATAGGAGCTAAAAGGGTTGTCATCTCAGTTTCATCGTGGTGAGCTCCAATCGCATTACAAATGTCCGATTTCTCCTTAAACTTTTCAGCCAGTTTCATACCAAGAATAGCATGAGGTAATTCCGGCTCATCATCCGGTACTTTACCAATATCATGAAGCAAACCGGCACGTTTGGCAGCTTTGGGATTTAATCCAAGTTCCGAAGCCATAATAGCACAAAGATTTGCTACCTCACGTGAGTGTTGCAGCAAATTCTGACCATATGAGGAACGGTATTTCATCTTACCAATAAGCCTGATCAGTTCAGGATGCAATCCATGTACACCAAGGTCGATCGTTGTACGTTTACCAACTTCAACTACTTCTTCTTCTACCTGCTTCTGGACTTTGGCCACCACTTCCTCAATTCTGGCCGGATGAATACGCCCATCGGTCACCAGTTGATGTAATGATAAACGGGCAATTTCCCTACGAACCGGATCGAATGCAGAAAGAATGATTGCCTCAGGCGTATCATCTACTATTATTTCGACGCCGGTTGCAGCTTCCAAAGCGCGAATATTACGACCTTCTCTGCCAATGATACGGCCTTTTATTTCGTCACTTTCAATATGAAAAACTGTTACAGAATTTTCAACAGCCACTTCAGTTGCAACACGCTGAATTGTTTGTACAACAATTCGCTTTGCCTCCTTGTTAGCTGTCATCTTTGCTTCCTCAATAGCTTCGTTAATGTAAGACATAGCTTCCGTCTTGGCCTCACTTTTTAATGATTCTACCAATTGAGCCTTTGCCTCTTCAGCCGTAATTCCTGAAATGGATTCCAGTTGTTCAACCTGTTGCTTATGAAGTCTTTCTAATTCCTCATGTTTTTTCTCAACAACCTCGAGTTGCAGATTGAGATTTTCACGAATTGCATCTGCATCTTTCTTAGTCCGCTGAGCTTCTTCAAATTTCTGGTTTAATGCCAGTTCCTTTTGTTTGATTTTATTTTCGGCTTGCGCAATCCTTGAATTCCTTTCATTAGAAATTTTTTCGTGTTCAGTTTTCAATTGAAGAAACTTTTCTTTCGCCTGTAAAATTTTATCTTTTTTAATGACTTCAGCCTCAACTTCAGCTTCTTTTATGATTTTTTCACGTTTATTTTTTGTAGCAAAAAGGAATGCCACATAAGACAGAATTCCACCTGCCAGAAATGCACTAATTCCTATGATAATAGTCATATATAATGGTTATAAAGTGATTATATAAAAAAACCCGCAGAGTTTCATTCATACTTTTAAAAACCCCAATTAACATGGGTGGAGTTGCCAACTTATTTCGGTCTTCCACTGTTCGCCAAAAGCGAATCACCGGTTTCCCGGATACGAGGCCTGACCTAGAAAGCTGAGCTTTACTCCAATTTGTAAAGTGTTGAGTTTTAAAGGTATTGAAGAAACTATGCGGGCAATATTTTATTCAATTGTATGTAAAAGAACGTCGTTACTTTTTTCTGTCTCCATCAATTCGTCAAGTGCTTCGTTGAGCTTCTGCAATTTTTCTAGTAAAGGTGTTTCACCATTTTTGTCCTCCATTTCAATAAGACGAATAACAAACTGCAAACCTGCCATAGCCAAAAAATCCTGGATGTCCTTATCAGCATATTTTGTTTTATACTGGAACACCTTGTCATTTATCATTTTAGCGGCCCTGCGAATCTTCTCCTCATCATCCCTTTCGATTTTAAGCGGATAGTAACGATCAGCTATATTTACCCGAATGGATAATTTGTCTTCCATTTCTTCCACTTATTTATTCAAAAGAGCAATACATTTATCAATTTCCCGCACAATTCGGTTTACCTTAAGCTTTGCTTCATGAGAATCTTCGCCTCCGGCAACCAAGTGTTTTGCAAGCTTTAAATTTTCATATTTGCTATGCAAATCCCTAAACTCATTATCTTTAGCTCTCAAAGCATTTTGCAATTCCTCATTTTCACTTAAAAGACGCTGATTGTCTTTTTTAAGCTCCACATGAAGTGACATTAACCTGTTAATCTTCACTTCTAAGGAATTGACTATAATTTCACTTTCTGTCATGCCTCAAACTAAATTACCACAAATATAACATTGCTTTGGCAATTTAAAAAAATTATGTTAATAATTTAGAGACGTTATCAAGCTTATCTAACTACTTTTACAAGAGCAATAACATTTTTTATATGCGAATGTTTAAGAGACTTACGATCCATTGCATTTGGCTGAATTCCTTTTTATTATGCCCATTTGATATCTTTGGCCAGACAATAACAAAAGAAGATATTCGTCCACCATTAGATATTCCTCAAGCTATTTCGGGAAATTTTGGAGAGTTACGTTCCAATATGTTCCATGCCGGAATTGATTTTAAAACCGGTACTATGGTTGGACTTAATGTGTATGCAGTAGACAGCGGTTATGTTTCAAGGATTAAAGTCGATTTAAATGGTTTTGGGAAGGCATTATATATCGATCATCCTAATGGCACAACCTCGGTTTATGGGCACCTTGAAGTGCTCCGTGAAGATATCGACCGATATTGCAAAAGGGAGCAATATAAGATGAAGCAGTTTGGTATAGATCTGACCGTACCTCCAAACGAGCTCCTCGTTAAAAGGGGTGACGTAATCGCCTTTGCCGGAAACAGAGGCAGTTCATCTGGACCTCATTTGCATTTTGAAGTACGCGATACCCGTACACAAATCACACTAAATGTATTCAGATTTACCAACTTGACGATTCCTGATACAATACCTCCGATTATTGAAAAGCTTTGGCTTTATCCGTTAGATCAGGAAAGTGAAGTGAACAGCGAAAGAAAACCGGTTGATTATCCAGTTACAACAATGAACGGAGAGAGTAAAATTAATCCTTCATCACCATTAACAGCATCGGGTAATGTAGGAATTGGTATTCAGGTCTATGATTTGAGCAACAATTCCGTAAACAAAATTGGAATTTATTCTATCGAAATGTTTGTGGACGATACACTGGTATTCGACCAGGTATTGGATAAATTATCGTTTTCTGAAATGAGGTATATAAATAGTCTGATCGATTATGGGCAGTATATTAAATATGGCGTCAGAATTAACAGATTGTTTGTACAGCCCAACAATCAGCTAAATAATTATTATAATATAAAAAAACATGGGATAATAAGCTTCACGGACACATCTATAAAAACAATAAGAATAAGGGTTACTGATGACTTCTCCAACCGAAACGAATGTACATTAAGTATAAAAGGTCGT